>JAYEHT010000125.1:0-2877 GCA_034659655.1 Candidatus Aerophobota bacterium
CCACCAAAGGAATGGCTGCCTATCTATACCATGCCAGGGAGCTCGGATATACTGATCTTGAGATAGATGCATTCCTGGAGCGGGCCTTTTACTCTACATTCACCAACGTCAACTTTGACGCAGAGGACTTCGTCCGGCTGGTTGTTGAAGCTGGCAAGATGAATGTGAAGACTATGAGACTTCTCAAGAAGGCCCATATCGAAACTTATGGAGAGCCAGAGCCTACTGAGGTACAAACAGGGACGGTCAAGGGACATGGAATCATTGCTACCGGCCACGGCCTCAAGGCGCTGGAGGCGTTACTCGAACAGACTGAGGGAGCTGACGTAAATGTCTACACCCACTCAGAACTCTTACCCAGCCACGGATATCCCAACTTGAAAAAGCACAAGCACCTCGTTGGCAATCTGGGAAAAGCGTGGTTTGACCAGAAACAACTGTTCTCAAAATACCCTGCGGCGATACTGGGAACCTCAAATTGTGTCCTCATCCCCCGGAAAGACTATCAAGGCAGGATGTTTACCACCGGACCTGCACGGTTACCTGGTGTGCAACACATTGCCGGATACGACTATACCCCTGTGATAGAGAAAGCAAAATCACTGCCGGAACTTGATGAAGAACCGGGCGAGGTTGTATTAACTACAGGATTTTCCAGGTCTGTAGTTCTGTCTTTGAAAGGCAAGATTAAGCAGTTGGTCGAGGCAGGCAAAATTCGCCATTTCTTCCTTGTAGGAGGCTGTGATTCGCCGCTCAAAAGGGCAGTGTACTATCGGGAGTTTGTCCAACGATTACCACAAGATACAGTTATCTTCACTCTCGCTTGCGGTAAGTTCAGAATGAATGATCTCAATCTTGGTGATATAGAAGGTATTCCCAGGCTGATTGATCTTGGACAGTGTAATGACTCGATTGTTGCCATAGAGATTGCCGAAGCCGCTGCAGAACTATTCGATGTAGGTATTAATGAACTCCCACTTACGTTAGTTCTTAGTTGGATGGAGCAGAAAGCTGTTGCTATCCTTTGGAGTCTTCTTGCAATTGGTATAAAGGGTATATATCTGGGTCCCATCCTCCCTGCCTGGGTGAATGAGGATATTTTGAGAGTGCTGAGAGAAAATTATGATTTGCGACTCATAGGGAGCCCGGAAGAAGATATTAAACAAATCTTGAGTACGTAATCATAGAGGATGCTGGTACATCTCTTTCTATTTGCTGGTTGCAATTGCTTCGATTTCTATTTGTGCACCCTTTGCAAGCGCGCCTACTTCCACACAGCTACGTGCTGGAAAACCTCCGGTAAAATACTCACTGTATATTTTGTTCACTTTAGCGAAATCATTCATATCCGTGATGAAAACTGCAGTCTTCACTACTTCATCTAGAGAAGAACCCCCCGCTTCTAAAATAGCTTTTAGGTTTTCCAGTGCCTGTCTGGTTTCACTCTCAATACCACCCTCTACCATTTTTCCGGTTGATGGGCTTATCCCCAGTTGCCCGGAAGTAAATATCAAATCCCCTATCTTCATTGCTTGTGAATACGGTCCAACGGCTGATGCCGTCTTCTCTGTAGTAATAATCTCTTTTTCTGCCATTTCTATCTCCTTTAAATAATATTTCTTATAAGTGCTCAGAAAAATCAACTGTATGAGTCGTACTTTATTGAATATTTAGTTAAGCTCTAATCTCCTTACTAATTGTTAACCTATTCTTTTCTTCTGTCAATACAACTTCTTGAGAAGAATTGCCTCTTTTGGCCTCTTAAGGCAGGAAGAAACCTCTTCTGGGATAACTTTAGATATTTTTGAGTCTTAAAAATCCAGTAGGTTGCCAAACGGCATTAAAGTTAGTTGACAAATTCGCCAGGAAAGACTAAATTAAATAAAGAGCTAATGAATAGAAGAATTGTTTGGACGAAGTTAAAAAAGCAAATAGTGTTTGATATATCAAAGAGAAAAAAGTAATCTTCGAAATATTAGAGAGTGAAAAAAGGGTGTTAGATTAACTGATAGTTATTTTATGATACCCAGAGATCTGTTTCTGGAGCGATAGGATTGACCGAGCTAAAATTTTATTGGATTTTAATTATATTTTTAGTTTTAAGCAGTAATAATATTGCTTTTTCTGAAGAGATAGAAAAGTCGGGAAACATCGGGAGGATAGATTCCCATAACTCTGTTTATCTATCCTACAATGCTACCTCTTTTGTTAAATATATGAATATACAATATGAAAAAAGGTTGAAGCCGGGAGAACAAACTCTAACAAAAGTAGTCTATGGTTACGGAGAGATGGACTATCCGAGAGGAGGGTGGCAACCTTATAAAAAATCTATCAGTTCTATCATTGGCATAGGAACAGGATTTAAATGGTATCTATCTTCAAATACAAACACTTTAAAAGGACTGCGAATAGAAGGCTCTGTGAATATGGTTTACATCTCTACCTCATTTAAAGAGCCTGTATCCTGGCCTGCATCGGATACAGAAATCTCAGGTGTTCTCTCAGGTAATATAGGATACAAATGGCCTCTGAAAGAAAAATTTGCAGTGGAGATTTTAGTCGGTTTTAACTGGCCCTCTTTATATCCTAAACCGGGCATCTACGATAGGCTGTATCCTACCTCTTTTATAGGATTTGGGTTAGCTTATACTTTTTAGTGCAATTTAAATTGTATTCCTGCCGGGGGATGGAAAGTGAAGATTTAACTACGGGAGAAGTAAAGAGCACAATTTACGATTATATTTTAACCTGACTTTCGCCAATAGCAAAGTTAAAAAAACGGAAACGTAAGATTAATTAATCTTTCAAAGATTGCAGAATGTATTACCCAATTTTTTCAGGGCTGAATTCACCAAGATTGAGAATCTGGTAGAG
>JAYEHT010000126.1:0-14656 GCA_034659655.1 Candidatus Aerophobota bacterium
CAAAAAGTGGTATGCCCTTCATACATATGTGGGCCAAGAAGATAAGGTAGTGGTTGATCTTAGGCAAAGAATAGAGTTCTTTGGAATGAAAGACAAAGTTTCTCGTATGCTTATCCCTAAGGAGAAGATAGCCGAGGTCAAAGATGGCAAAAAAAGGGTATACAGAAGAAAGTTTTTCCCCGGATATGTGTTAATTGAAGTAGAGCTTACTGATGAGGCAAGATATATGATTAGCAGTACTCCTGGAGTTAGTGGTTTTGTAGGCCCTAAAAGGCAACCTGTCCCTCTTGATGAAAAAGAAGTGAGTAATATTGAGCATCGAGTAGGTCTTTTAGAAGAAAAACCTAAGCCAGGCATTGTTTTTGAAGTAGGGGAAAGTGTGCGTATCACCCAGGGTCCTTTTTCTAACTTTCAAGGAGAAATAGTAGAGATTAATTCTCAGCAGCAAAGACTTAAAGTATTAGTTTCTATATTTGGGAGAGAGACCCCTGTAGAATTAGAATATGCAAGTGTGGAGAAACTTTAATGGCAAGAAAACCTATAAAAGCAGAGATAAAACTCCAGATTGTAGCTGGGAAAGCAAACCCAGCTCCTCCGGTAGGTCCATCGTTGGGTCAGCACGGAGTAAATATAATGGAGTTTTGTAAAGCGTTTAATGAGAGGACAAAAGATAAAGAGAGTATTCTAACTCCTGTAGTGATAACTGTTTATAAAGATAGGTCTTTTACTTTTGATCTGAAGACCCCCCCTGCTGCTTCTTTACTTAGGAAGGCTGCTGGGATAGATAAAGGTTCAGGGGAGCCTAATAAAAAGAAAGTGGGAAAAGTGAGCAGGAAAGACCTGAAAAGAATTGCTCAAATAAAGCTACCTGATTTAAATGCTTACGATGTAGATAAAGCTATAAATATTATCCAGGGAACAGCCAGGAATATGGGCATAGAAATAGAGGGGTAAGTCTCATGGGGAAAAGAGGAAAAAGATATCTATCAATCATAAAAGAAGTGGATAAGAGCAAGGAATATTCTCCGTTAGAGGCTCTAAAGTTAATTAAAAGAGTATCTAATTGTAAGTTTACCGAATCGGTGGAAGTAAGTGTATGCTTAAATATAAAACCTAAGGAAAGAGGAGAAAGAGTAAGAGGAACAGTGGCTCTTCCTCAGGGATTGGGTAAGAAAGTGAGAGTTTTAGTTTTTACGAGCGGGAAAGAAGCGGAGGAAGCTAAAGAGAAAGGGGCGGATTGGACAGGAGGAGAAGAGTTGGCTAAAAGAATTGAAGGAGGGTGGTTAGATTTCGATGTGGTAGTCTCTACTCCTCAAATGATGAAGGTAGTAGCTAAGTTGGGGCGAATTCTTGGTCCTCAAGGTTTAATGCCTTCTCCTAAAGTAGGAACAGTTAGTGATAATCCTGCGCAAGTTGTAGAAGAGTTAAAAAAGGGTAAGATTGAGTACAGGAATGATGCTACAGGGGTAATTCATGCAATGATAGGAAAAGCCTCTTTTACAAAGGAAGCCTTGTGGGAAAATTTAAAAGCTTTATTAATCTCTTTAAGTAAAAATAAGCCTCCCACAGTTAAAGGAAGATATATCAAGAGGATTACTCTTTGCTCGACAATGGGACCGGGGATAAATTTAAATTTACAAGAGACTTTAGGAGCCTTATAAAATGGGATTAGAGCAGAAGATAAAACAGGTAAAAAGAATAGAGAAGGGTTTAAAAGAGAGCAAAGCTTCTTTTATGTTAGACTATTGTGGGCTAAAAGTGGATGAAATTACAGATTTCCGTAAAAAATTGAGGAAGAAAGGAGAGGTAGAATTTTGTGTGGTTAAGAATAGTTTGGCTTCCAGGGCAGCGGAGAAGCTGAATCTAGAAGGAATAAATAGATTTTTTTCCGGCCCCACGGGGATAGTTTTTGTTAAAAACGATCCTTTAGCTTCGGCAAAAGTTCTCAAAGAGTTTCTCTCCGAACACCCCAATTTGTCTATTAAAGGAGGGTCTTTGAGGGAAGAGATCTTAGATAAAGAGAAAGTAAAACTTTTATGGGAGCTACCCGGTCAAAAAGTTCTTTTATCTCAGCTTATCGCTGGAATGCAATTTCCCTTGAGGAGGCTGGTAATGGTTTTGAATTCTCCTCTGGAAAAGTTAGTCTATTTATTAAGAGCAGTTTTACAAGAAAGAAAAGGGGGTTAACTTATGGTAGAAAAATCATCTAAGGTAACAAAAAAAGATGAAATTATAAAGGCAATCGAAAAGATGAATATACTTGAGTTGTCAGAGTTAGTAAAAGAGCTTGAAGAAAAATTTGGAATACAAGCTTTTACTCCTCAAGCTGTTTCTCAAGTTCCTTCCGCAGAAAAAAAGGAAGAGAAAGAAGAAAAAATAGAGTTCGATGTGATGTTAACTAATATGGGAGATAAAAAGATTCAAGTAATTAAAGAGGTAAGGAAGCTCACTTCTCTGGGGTTAAAAGAGGCTAAGGATTTAGTAGAACAAGCTCCCAAACCGATCAAACAAGGGGTAAATAAGGAAGAAGCTTTAAAGATTAAAGAGACCTTGGAAGCAGTAGGAGCAAAAATAGAATTGAAATAAAATGAACCCTGGTAGATAAACTTCTAACAGGGTTTGCCGGTTTAGAAAAACTAAACTATTAGTGGGGGTTAATTAATGGATGAGAAAATAATAGATTTTACCAAATTTAAACCTGTAGTAGATGTTCCCAGTCTTCTCCAGATGCAGAGAATCTCTTTTGAGAACTTTCTACAAAGGGATGTTTCCCCGGATGAGAGGAAAAACGAAGGCCTGCAGGCAGTATTTAGAGATGTTTTTCCTGTAGAGAGTTATAATGAAAAATTAGTTTTGGAATTTGTAGAATATCGTCTTAATGGACCCCGATATAGTATAGAAAAGTGCGGAGAAGAAGAACTTACATATTCTCTTTTTTTGTATGTTAAACTTCGTTTAAAAAAGAAAGAGACAGGGGAGGTAACCGAACAAGAAATTTATTTAGGTAATCTTCCATTGATGACTGAAAGGGGGAGTTTTATTATTAATGGGGCAGAAAGAGTGGTGATAAGCCAATTGCAGCGCTCTCCCGGTCTCTTTTTTGAGGAAAATCCTTCAGTCACAGCAGGAGGAGATGGGTTTTATAAAGCGCGAATTATACCTGAAAGAGGAAGTTGGTTAGATTTTGAAATTAAAAAAGATCTTTTGTATACACGTATTAATAGAGGAAGAAAGTTTTTGGCTACCTTATTCATAAGGGCTATGGAGGGGGTTCCTGAGCAAATTATTAAGGAATTTACCGATTTTAAGAGTAAGAAGATATTAAAAGAGAGTTTTGAGCAGGATGGAACAAAATCGCAAAAAGAGGCTCTTCTTAAAGTTTATCGGAGACTGCGGCCTGGACATTCAGCTGTCTTTGAATCAGCAAAGGAGGTCTTTCATAAAAATTTCCTTGATCCCCGCAGGTATAATCTGGGTAAAACAGGAAGATACCAACTAAATAGGGAGTTAAGTTTAAATGGCAACCAGGATAAAGAAGTTCTCCAACTAAAAGATGTGGTAGGAGTTATAAAACATCTATTCAAATTAAACAGAGAAAAGAAAGAGATTAAAAGCATAGATCATCTCTCCTATAGAAGAGTAAGGAGAATAGGGGAGCTTTTAGCTAACCAGCTTCATCTCGGTTTAGTCCATTTAGCGAGAATAATTCAACAGGGAATGAGTATTCAGGACCCCGATAAAGTTACTCCCCGTTCTCTTATTAATACCAGCGTAGTGAGAAATGCAATAAACAGTTTTTTTAATACAGGTCCTCTTTCTCAATATTTAGATCAAACTAATCCCCTATCTGAGCTAACTCATAAGCGTAGACTCTCGGCTCTTGGTCCTGGAGGATTAACGCGCGTTCAGGCTAAAGAGGAAGTAAGAGATGTTCATTATACCCATTATGGGCGCATTTGTCCTGTAGAAACCCCGGAAGGGCAAAACATTGGTTTAATTACCTCCCTGGCTAGTTATGCTAAGATAAATGAATTAGGTTTTTTGGAAACTCCTTATAGAAAAGTAAGAGAGAAAAAAGCTGCTAAAGAAATAGTATATCTGGATGCGAGAGAAGAAGATAACTGCCATGTTGCCGGTGCTGATGCAGTTGATAGAGAAGGAAATTTTATAGACCCGGAAGTTATAACCAGATATAAGGGAGAGATTGTAAGGGTTGCCAAAGAAGAGGTAGATTATGTAGATGTATCTCCTAAGCAGCTAGTAAGCATTACTACTTCATTAATTCCTTTTTTAGAGAGTGATGAAGCTAACAGGGCTTTAATGGGATCAAATATGCAGCGTCAGGCAATGCCCTTAGAAAATCCAGAGGAACCTCTTGTGCAAACAGGAATAGAAGGAAAAGTGACTAAAGATTCTATGGCTGGAGTAGTAGCAAAGAAAGAAGGAGAAGTTATCTATGTAGATGCTGATAAAGTAAGTATAAGAAGTTCCAATCGCGTGGATGTATATAATTTAATAAAGTTTAGAAGGTCCAATCAAAAAACCTGTATAAATCAGAGAGTTCTGGCATCTAAAGGAGATGAAGTAAAAGAAGGGACCTATATAGCTGATGGCCCAGCTATGGATAAGGGTAAACTGTCCTTAGGAAGAAATGTTCTCGTGGCTTTTATGCCCTGGGAAGGATACAATTTTGAAGATGCAATCTTAATTAGCGAAAAATTGGTGAAGGAAGATATTTTTACCTCTATTCATATTGAGGAATTTCAAGTTGAGGCAAAAGAACTTAAGTCAGGGGTAGAGGAGATAACTGCCGATGTTCCTAATGTGGAAGAGACAGCTTTAAAAGATCTGGATGAAGAGGGTATCATTAGAATAGGAGCAGAAATAAAACCGGGAGATATTATAGTAGGTAAAGTAACTCCTCAGGTGGAGATAAAACTTACTCCTGAAGAGAGACTATTGCGGAGCATCTTTGGAGAAAAAGCACAAAAGGTTAAAGATAATTCTTTGAAGATTCCCCCAGGAGTTGAGGGTAAGGTAATTAAGGTTAAGGTTTTTTCTCAGGATAATAAAGACAATCTCCCTCCTGATGTGAGAAAGAGAGTAAAGGTGTATGTAGCTATCAGGCACAAAATTGGAGTAGGAGATAAGATGTCCGGCCGTCACGGAAACAAAGGAGTTGTCTCCAGGGTGCTTCCTGAGGAAGATATGCCTTATCTTCCTGATGGAACACCTATAGAGGTAGTCTTAAATCCTTTGGGGGTTCCTTCGAGAATGAATATAGGCCAGATATTGGAAATGCATTTAGGATGGATAGCGAAAACTTTAGGGGTGCATATGATATGCCCTGTTTTTGAGGGTCCCCTGGAGAATGAGATAAGGAAACTATTAAAGAAGGCTCACCTTCCGGAGTCAGGTAAAACTATTCTTTATGATGGACGGACAGGGAAACCTTTTCATCAACCTGTTGCCGTAGGTTATATGTATATGATGAAACTGATTCACCTGGCTAACGAGAAAGTACATGCTCGTTCTACAGGACCTTATGCTTTAATTACTCAACAGCCACTGGGGGGAAGATCAAGACAGGGTGGGCAGAGATTCGGGGAGATGGAAGTCTGGGCTCTGGAAGGATATGGAGCAGCCTATACTCTTCAGGAAATGCTCACCAATAAATCAGATGACCTTCAGGGAAGAACCAGGGTTCATGAAGAGATAGTAAAAGGGGAGAATACATTGAGCACTCGAACCCCTGAATCTTTCAAGGTTTTGATTAAAGAACTTCAAGCCTTAGGATTGAATTTGGAGTTTTGGAAAAACAATAAAAGGTTTTCTATTAAGGGTATGGAAGAGAGAGAAAAGCCATGGGAGATGGATGATATAGATAAAATAAAAATAAGGTTAGCTTCTCCTGAAGAGATAAGGAAGTGGTCTTATGGAGAAGTGAGAAAAACAGATACCATTAATTATCGCACTTTTAGACCGGAGAGAGGAGGACTTTTTTGTGAACAGATCTTTGGTCCTACAAAAAGTTACGAATGTTATTGTGGTAAATATAGAAAGATGAAATATAAGGGCGTGAAGTGTGAGCGGTGTGGAGTAGAGGTTACTTCATCTAAAGTTCGCCGAGAGAGAATGGGCCATATTGAACTGTCCACTCCTGTTACTCATATCTGGTATATAAAAAAATATTTGCCTTCTTTGTTAAATCTTAAAAAAAACGAAATAGAAAGAATAATCTATTTCGTAAACTATTTAGTAACTGATCCCGGCAGGACTCCTTTAAAGAAACTGCAAATTTTAAGTGAAGAGGAATATCAAAGACGCAAACAGCTTTACGGAGAAGATACTTTCCGTGCAGGTATGGGAGCAGAAGCAATTTTACAGGTTTTGAGGAAGATGAACTTAGAGGAATTAATGAAAAGATTAAGAGAAAAACTCCTTGAAGAGAGAAGCAAAACCAGAAGAATTAAGTTAATTAGACGGTTAGAGGTGATAGAAAAATTTGTCCATTCAGGAAATAAACCGGAGTGGATAATTTTGAAGGTTATTCCTGTTATACCTCCCGACTTTCGTCCCATGGTTCAGTTAGAAAATGGAGTTTTTGCTAATTCAGACTTAAATGATTTATATCGGCGTATTATTAATCGGAACAATCGCCTTAAATATCTATTAGATATAGGAGCTCCTCAGATAATTATTCAAAATGAAAAAAAGATGCTTCAACAATCAGTAGATGCTCTTATTGAGAACGAAAAAATCTCTCAACCTATATTAGGTGCTGCTCGTAGACCTCTTAAGTCTTTAAGTGAGATAATGAAGGGAAAGCAGGGTAGATTCAGGCAAAATCTATTGGGCAAAAGAGTTGATTATTCTGGTAGGGCGGTGATTGTACCAGGCCCGGATTTGAAGTTACATCAATGCGGAGTTCCTGAAAAAATGGCTTTGGAGCTCTTCAGGCCTTTTGTCCTGGCAGAAATTTTACGCAAGGGAGAAGCGGAGACGATAAAGAGAGCTAATGACTTCATAGAGAAGGCAGATCCTTTCGTTTGGGAAATATTAGAGAGAGTAGTTGAAGATCATCCTGTACTTCTTAACAGAGCTCCTACTCTTCATCGTTTAGGGATGCAGGCCTTTCAGCCTGTTTTAATAGAAGGAAGTGCTATTCAACTTCATCCTCTGGCATGCACCGCTTTCAATGCTGATTTTGATGGAGATCAAATGGCTATCCATACTCCTCTCTCTTTTGAGGCGCAGCTTGAAGGAGAAACTTTGATGCTTTCTACTAATAATATAATTTCTCCTGCTCACGGAAAACCTATAATTTTTCCCACTCAGGATATAATAGTTGGTTGCTATTATTTAACTCTAGAAAAGAATTCAGAGGAAGAAGAGAGAAGCTTCTTATCCCAGGAGGAAGTGATTTTTGCTTATGAGTTAGGGAAATTGGCTCTTCATCAAAAAGTAAGACTGCGTCAAAGGAAAAATTGGATATCCACTACTCCAGGAAGAGTAATTTTTAACCAGGCTCTACCCGAAGGAATGGAGTTTAAGAATTGTTTAATAGATAAAAAAGTTCTTAAAGAAATAGTAAGTGAAATTTGGAAAAAGTATGGAAATATCTGCACTGTTGAGGTTTTGGATAAAATAAAAAAATTAGGATTTGAGTATGCTACTAATTCGGGTTTAACCTTCTCTATTAGTGATATACCTAATATACCAGATAAGGAGAAATTCTTGCAGGAGATGGAAGAAGAGGCAGAGGGATATAATATGAGGGCAGAGGATGGGGAAATTAGTGAAGAAGAAAGATATATAGATGTGATAGATTTAAGAGTAAGAGCTACTGAGCAAATAGAAAAGAAGGCATCTGTCTATCTTTCAGAGAATATCTTTAATCCTCTTTATTTAATGTGGAAGTCTGGAGCGAGAGGAAGTAAGGATCAATTACGTCAAATAGTTGGGATGAAGGGTTTAATGTCGAGGTCTATAAGAGAGACATACCGACGCGAACTCTGGGATGAAGTATTTAAGAGACAACCTGATATCTCCCCTACTTTAATTAGACAATATTTTTATCCTCTTTCAGGAGGAAGGTTAAGGGGGAGGATTATTGAAGAACCTATCAGATCGAGTTTTAAAGATGGTCTTACTACTTCAGAATATTTCTTCTCTACATCAGGAGGCAGAAAAGGATTAGTGGACACTGCTCTAAAGACAGCTTATGCAGGATATCTTACCCGTAAGTTAGTAGCTGTAGCTCAAAATATTATTATTTCAGAAGAAGATTGTGGAACTATAGATGGCTTATATATAGCACCTTTAATTGAGGGAGGAAAATTAATAAAATCTTTAAGTAGTAGGATAGTAGGCAGAGTAACTGCTTCCCCGGTAGTAGATCCTTCTACGAACCAGATAATAGTAGACTCCAATGAAGAGATAACAGAGGAGATAGCAGAGAAAATAGAAAAAGCCGGGATAAAGAAGATGAAGGTTCGTTCTCCTTTGACCTGTCAGACAAAACGGGGATTATGCCGGAGATGCTACGGCTGGGATTTGTCTACTCATAAATTAGTTAATATAGGAGAAGCGATAGGTATTATAGCTGCTCAGTCTATAGGAGAACCAGGAACTCAGCTTACTTTACGTACTTTCCATACAGGAGGAATATTTCAGAAAGGGGGAGATATTCCTCAGGGCCTGCCGCGGGCGACAGAGTTATTTGAACCTCGAAAGTATAACTCTCCGCAAGAGGGGTCTATTAGACGAAGAGAAGGAGAAGAGGCTCTTATAAGCGAAATAGAGGGTATAGTAAAAATAGAAAGTAACCAAGGACGTTCTTTTGTTAAGATACAAGGAGAAGAGGGTAAGGAGATAATTTACGAAGCAGGAGAAGAACTGCTGGTCTCTGAAGGAGATAAAGTAAAGGCAGGAGAAAAGATTGTTGAGGGAAGTGTAAATCCACGGGTTCTTTTAAATATAAAGGGAGTTAGAGCAGTGGAGGAGTATTTAGTTAATCAAACGCAGAGAGTTTATTTATCTCAGGGGGTTGATATAGATCTCAAGCATTTCGAGGTGATTATAAGACAAATGATGAGGAAAGTTAAAATAGAAGATTCCGGAGATGCAGGTTACCTGCTAGGAGAAGAAGTAGATAAAGTAGAATTTGAAGAGGTTAATAAAAAGATAAAACAGGAGGGAGGTAAACCAGCTACAGTAAAGCCTGTTCTTTTAGCGATACCCAAAGCAGTACAAGAGGATAAAGGGGGTTTTTTATCCGCTGCTTCTTTTCAGAGAACAAAGCAAGTTTTAGTAGAGGCAGCTGTTTGTGGGCAAGTAGATCAATTAAAAGGGTTAAAGGAGAATGTTATTGTTGGTAAACTGATTCCCGCAGGAACAGGTTTTAATATAGATTCAGAGAAAAACTTGCTAAGGAGTAATTGATGCCTACTATAAACCAATTAGTAAGAAAAGGACGTAAGGTTATTGTTAAAAAAAAGAAGACTTTTGCTTTGCAGGGATCGCCCCAAAGAAAGGGAGTTTGTGTTACTGTGAAGACGCTTACTCCTAAGAAGCCGAATTCTGCCCTCCGTAAAATAGCCAGAGTAAGGCTATCTAATGGAAAAGTAGTAACTGCTTATATTCCAGGAGAAGGGCATAATCTTCAAGAACACTCAATTGTATTGGTAGAAGGTGGGAGAGTTAAAGACCTGCCCGGAGTGAAGTATCACATTATTCGAGGCGCTTTAGATACAATGGGTGCAGAGGGGAGAAAACAGGCCCGTTCTAAATACGGGAAAAAAAGAGAGTGAGGAGTGTGAATGGCCAGGAGGAAAATATCAAAGAAAAGAGATGTAGATCCAGATTCTGTATATAATAGTAAAATAGTAAGCAAGTTTATTAATAAGATAATGAGAGGGGGAAACAAGAGTAAGACGGAGTCCATTTGTTACGAATGTTTTGATATTATAGAAAAGAGATTGAATAAAGACCCTCTGCAGGTTTTTTTAACAGCCTTAGAAAATGTTAAACCTGTTCTTGAGGTTCGCTCTCGACGTATAGGAGGAGCTACTTATCAGGTACCTACAGAAGTGAGACCTGAAAGGCGCGATGCTTTAGCTTTAAGGTGGATAATTAGCTTTGCTTTACAAAAAAAAGGCAGACCTATGAAGGAAAAATTAGCTGAAGAGATTATAATGGCTTCTCAAGGCAGGGGTTTGGCAGTAAAGAAGAGGGAAGATACACATAAAATGGCAGAGGCTAATCGAGCATTTGCTCATTATAGATGGTGATAATGAAAATTGAGAACTAAATCTTATTTATTGAGAGCAAAAAAAATGAATAAACAGAATTACTCTTTACAGATAGATAAAATTAGGAATATTGGTATAATAGCTCATATAGATGCCGGGAAAACTACAGCTACCGAGCGTATTTTATATTATACAGGGAAAACTTATAAAGTAGGGGAAGTGCATGAAGGAGCAGCAGTTATGGATTGGATGGAACAAGAAAAAGAGAGGGGCATTACTATAACTTCTGCAGTTACCACCTGTTTTTGGAAGGGTTATTATATTAATATCATAGACACTCCAGGACATGTAGATTTTACAGTGGAAGTGGAGAGAACTTTAAGAGTTCTTGATGGAGCAGTAGTTATTTTTTCTGGTGTAGAAGGAATTGAACCTCAGTCAGAAACAGTTTGGCATCAAGCTGATCGTTATCGCATTCCACGCTTAATATTTATTAATAAGTTAGATAGAGTGGAAGCTGATTTTTATAGAGTAGTAGCTTCTGTTAAAGAGAAGTTTTCCCTTACTTTTATGCCTCTTCAATTACCCATAGGAAAAGAAGGAGACCTTCAGGGAATAATAGATTTAGTGAGAATGAAAGCGTTTTATTGGGAAGGAGAAGATTTAAATTCTAAGGTTTTTGAGCGCGAGATTCCTCCCTCAATGGAGGATAAAGTCTCCCTTTTCCGGAATGATTTAGTAGAAAAAATAGCCGAAAGTAACGACAAATATCTGGGAAGATTTATCCATAAGGAAGATCTTGAAGTAGATGAAATTAAAAAAGGAATAAGATCTTTAACTATAAGTGGGAAAGGAGTTCCTATTCTTTGTGGCAGTGCATTGAAAAATAAGGGGACGCGCCTCTTATTAGACGCAGTGTTGGATTATCTTCCTTCCCCTTTAGATGTTTCTCCAACAAAGGGATTAAATCCTCTTAATGAGAAAAAGGAAGAAAGGCTCTCTTCTATTGAAGAACCTTTTTCTGCTTTAGCCTTTAAAGTGGCTGTCGATCCTTATGCTGGCAGATTGACATATTTAAGGGTTTATTCAGGCATAATTGGAGCAGGTTTCTTTATATATAACTCTACAAAGAGTAAGAGAGAGAGAATAAATAGAGTTTTAGAGATGCATGCTAATTTTAGAAAGGAAAAGAAGGAGATATTCGCCGGGGAGATAGGAGCAATAATAGGACCAAGGGATATAGAGACAGGGGATTCTCTTTGCAATGAAAAATATCCTATAATTTTTGAGAGGGTAAATTTTACCCCACCTGTGATTTCGCTGGCTGTAGAGCCTAAAACTGAAGCTGAACGGGGTAAGTTAGCTCTTTCTTTGAATAAATTGACCGAAGAAGATCCTACTTTTAAGGTGTATCAAAATGAAGAAACAAGGCAAACCATAATTTCAGGAATGGGCGAGCTTCATCTCGAGGTTATTTTAGACAGATTAAAGCGTGAATTTAATCTAAAAGTGAATGTAGGTGAACCGAGAATAGCTTATAGAGAGACAATAAGAGAGAAAGCTCGGGCTCGGGGTCAGTATATTCGACAGAGTGGAGGAAAAGGTCAGTATGGAGATGTGTGTCTTGAAGTTGAACCAATGCCAGGGAATGGTGAAGAAAACCTGTTTGTAGATAAAACTAAAGGAGGAGTTATCCCTAAGGAATTTATACCTGCTGTGGAGAAAGGGGCTAGAGGGGCTATACTAAATGGATTATTGGGAGGCTATCCTCTGGTAAATATTAAAGTTAGTCTTGTTGATGGTTCATATCATCCTGTAGACTCCTCAGAGTTTGCTTTTAAGGTTGCTTCCTCTATCGCTTTAAAGAAAGCATCCCGGCAAGCAAAACCTTATCTGTTAGAACCGATAATGAGGCTAACAGTAAGGGTTAACCAAAAATTCATGGGTGAGGTTATGGAGGATATTGTTAGTCGAAGGGGAGATATTCATAATACAGGGGCAGAGGGAGAAGTTCTTTCTGTAAGAGCATATGTTCCTTTGGCGGAGTTATTTGGATATGTGACTACACTTCGTTCTTTAACTCAAGGTAGAGCTATTTCCAATATGGAGTTTGCTTATTATCAAGAGGTTCCTTTCGAGATAGCTAAGAAAATTATTGGACGGGGGTAAAAAATGCCCAAGCAAAAAATTAGAATTAAATTAAAAGCTTACGACCATAGAATATTGGATCAATCTGTAAAAAAGATTGTAGAGACGATAGAGAATACGGGAGCAAAAATTTGCGGACCTATTCCCTTGCCTACAAAGATTAATAGGTTTACTGTGCTTCGTTCCCCTCATACTCATAAAGATTCTCGGGAACAGTTTGAGATGAGAACTCATAAAAGATTAATAGATATTATTGAATCTAATCCCAAAACAGTGGATGCTTTGATGGGGATGACTATTCCAGCAGGAGTTAATGTAGAGGTTAAACTATGATAAAAATGATTCTGGGTAAAAAAATAGGAATGACCCAGCTTTTTGATAAAGATCTGCTTGTTCCTGTAACGATAGTAGCTGCGGGACCTTGTAGGGTAGCTCAAAAAAAGACAGAAAAAAAAGATGGTTATAATGCTATTCAGTTAGGATTTGGCGAAATAAAAGAAGATTATACTACAAAACCCTTAGTAGGACATTTCAAAAAAAAGGGAATTCCTCCTCAAAGATATTTGCGCGAGGTGAGAACAGATGATATTGATCAAATAAAGATAGGGGAAGAGATTAAAGTTAGCATTTTTAAAGAAGGTTATTTAGTCGATGTTAGCGGTATCTCAAAAGGAAAAGGATTTGCAGGAGTAATGAAGAGGCATAATTTTAAAGGAGGTCCTGCCTCTCATGGAGCTAAGCAGTGGCATCGTCGACCGGGTTCCATAGGAGCATCTTCGGATCCTTCTCGAGTATTTAAGGGTAAAAAAATGCCCGGAAGAATGGGAGGGGAAAAGATAACCGTCCATAATTTAAGAGTAATCAAAGTTAATGAAAAAAAGAATCTTCTTTTAATTAAAGGAGCTTTACCAGGAAAAAATGGGGATTTGTTAACTATAAAGGAAGTGAAGAAGACATTAGCAGGAAAAAATTAGAGATGGAAATAAAAGTTTATAATGTGGAAGGTAAAGAGAGTGAGAGAATTGATTTATCCGAAGATATATTTAACCAAGAGATAAAGGATGCTTCATTGAGAGAAGCTTTATTAGCTTATTTAGTTAATCGCCGTCAGGGAACAATCTCTACAAAGGGAAGAAGTGAGGTAAGAGGAGGGGGTAGAAAGCCCTGGGTGCAGAAAGGGACGGGTAGAGCAAGAGCAGGCACTATTCGCTCCCCTCTCTGGATTGGGGGAGGGGTTACTTTTGGGCCAAAACCGAGGAAGTTTAAATATCCCCTCTCAAAGAAGGTTAGACGTGCAGCTTTAAAATCTAGTTTGACAAAGAAATTTAAAGAAGGCGGTATTCTTGTTTTGGATAAGATATCTTTAAACACTGGCAAGACAAAAGAGATGCTAAGTTTTCTTCAAAAGTTTTCTTTTAAGGGAAAAACCCTGCTTATTTTAGATCAACCAGACGAAAAAGTGAGGAGATCCTCTTCTAATTTAAAACAATTAGGTCTCCGGCCCGCTTCTACAGTCTGCGGATATGATATTTTCTCTCATCATAATTTATGTTTAACTAAGAAAGCTCTAATTACTATAATAGAAAGGTTAAAAAAGTGAATAAAGCTTTTCAGGATATTATTTTACAGCCTCTGGTTTCAGAGAAAAGCACCCGTCTTTTAAAAGAGAACAAGTATGTCTTTAAAGTTGCTCTAACCTCCAATAAGGTAGAAATAAGAAAGGCAGTAGAAGAAGCATTTGGGGTAAGAGTTGATAATGTGAGAACAATGCATGTTAGGGGGAAACCTCGCCAATGGCGAGGGAGAATCACAGGAAAAACTCCTTCCTGGAAAAAGGCTATAGTTAAATTACATGAAGGGGAAAGGATTGAGGAATTAGGAGTATAAGATGAGTCCAAAGAAATATAAACCTACCTCTCCTGGAAGAAGGTGGGGCAGTGTCTCCCAATTTTCTGAGATTACTCGTGAAAAAAGCGAAAAGAGTCTTGTTGTCGGCTTAAAGAAGGATAGTGGCAGAAACAATCAGGGTAAGATTACTGCCCGACATAGAGGAGGGGGAGCAAAAAGAAAATATCGCTTGATCGACTTTAAAAGAGATAAAGAAGGAGTTCCTGCTTATGTTTCTTCTATTGAGTACGATCCTAATAGGTCGGCAAGAATCGCTCTTCTTCATTATAAAGATGGAGAAAAGAGATATATAATTGCGCCAGCTGATTTAAAAGAAGGTGATGAGGTGATTTCAGGTGAAAATGTTC
>JAYEHT010000127.1:0-2865 GCA_034659655.1 Candidatus Aerophobota bacterium
CCACATCGCTAACATATAAAAAATCTCTTTCCTGATTTCCATCACCATTTATAACTACTCTGTTATTCCTTAGCATTCGCTCGGTGAAAATAGCTATTACTCCTGCTTCTCCATAAGGGTCCTGCCTTGGACCATATACATTAGAATACCTTAAAACTTTATAATCTAAACCGTAATTTATATAATATAAATAAAGATAATGCTCTACTGTATGTTTACTTACCCCGTAGGGGGATAATGACTCCACAGGGTGAGCCTCATCGCAGGGTAAATAGTTCGGTTCTCCATAAATAGCGCCACCGGTAGATGCGTAAATAAATCTCTTAACATTATATTTTTTGCTACACTTTATAAGATTTAAAGAACCTAAAATATTAACCTGGGCGTCAAAAGAGGGTTCTCTTATCGAGTTACTTACACATATCTGTGCTGCATGATGGTTAACAAAATCTGGTCTTTCTTTATTGAAAACATCCTCCAATGAAGAGCTTCGTATATCCACATTATAAAATCTTGCCTTTGAATTTACATTTTCCTTCCTTCCCGTGGATAAATTATCCACAACTATTACTTTATGTCCTCTCTCAATAAAACCGTCCACTATATGCGAGCCAATAAAACCTGCTCCTCCTGTAACTAATACCTTCAGAGTATTACCCCTTAAATTAAATAGATATAATAAGAGGGGTAGAAGATAATCTCCTACCCCTCTTTTTCTTTTCAAATTATTTTAGTGACTTAGTATTGTGGTGGATAACCTCCGCCTCCCGGTGGCATCGGTGGTCCTTCCTTCTTTTCCTCAGGAATATCAGTAACCGCAGCACCCGTAGTTAAAACGAGGCAGGCAATACTTGCTGCATTTTGAATGGTAGACCTTACCACTTTTGCTGGATCGATAACCCCTGCTTCTACTAAATCTTCATATTTTCCTGTTTCTGCATTGAATCCCTCAGCACCTTTTCTCTTCATTACTTCTTCTAACACCACTCCTCCTTCTAAACCTGTATTCTCTGCTATCTTCCTCAGGGGTTCTTTAAGAGCATCTCTTATTATACGAGCTCCCATTTCTTCATCAGGATTATCAAACTTAAGGTTCTGAAGCGCGGGAATAGTTCTTATTAAAGCCACCCCCCCTCCAGGAACTGTCCCTTCCTCTACAGCTGCCTTAGTTGCGGCAACCGCATCCTCAATTCTTGCCTTATTAGTTTTCATCTGGGCCTCAGTAGCTGCCCCTACATTAATCACAGCTACCCCTCCAGATAACTTGGCTAATCTCTCCTCTAATTTTTCTCTGTCATAATCGGAATCTGTCTCGTCTCTTAGAAGTTTTATTTGAGCTATCCTATCTTCTATACTCTTCTTATCTCCCTGTCCTTCAATAATAGTAGTATTCTCTTTATCTACTTTTACTCTTTTTGCTCTTCCCAGCATTGAGAGATCTACATTTTCTAACTTTAGTCCTAAATCTTCGGAAATTACTTTTCCACCTGTAAGGACAGCGATATCTTCCAACATCTCTTTTCTTCTATCTCCAAAACCAGGCGCTTTAACTACTATACATTTTAAAGTTCCTCTTATTTTATTAACTACTAAAGTAGCCAGAGCTTCTCCTTCCACATCCTCAGCGATAAGGAGTAGTGATTTACCCGAGTTAGCTACTTTTTCCAAAACAGGAAGAAGAGCCTTCATATTACTTATTTTCTTGTCATGAAGAAGGACATAGCCATCTTCAATTACAGCTTCCATTTTGTCCGGATTAGTGACAAAATAAGGAGAGAGGTATCCCCTATCAAATTGCATTCCTTCCACTAAATCCACACGAGTTTTTGCTGTCTTTCCTTCCTCTATAGTAATTACACCGTCTTCTCCTACTTTTTCCATAGCATCAGCAATTAAATCACCCACCGCAGTATCATTAGAAGCAGCAACAGTTCCTATCTGTTGAATAGATTTCTTATCCTTAACCGGCTTGCTCATATTTTTTACCTCGTTGACTACTGTATCTACAGTTTTTTCCATTCCTTTTCTAATATGAGTAGGATTAACTCCTGCCATTACACCCTTAAGACCGTAACGAATAATATACTGAGTCAAAAGGGTAGCTGTAGTAGTTCCATCTCCAGCTACATCTTTGGTTTTCTCTGCTACCTCTTTTACTAATTGAACCCCCATATTTTCATAAGGGTCCTTTAATTCAATATCTTTTGCTACAGTGACTCCATCATCAGTGATAGTGGGAGCACCAAAACTCTTAGATAAAGCTACATTTTGCCCTCGCGGTCCTAAAGTAAGAGTTACTGTATCAGCTAATTGGTCTATTCCTTTAACTAAAATTTGCCTTGCTTCTGAATCAAATAAAATCTGTTTTGCCATTTTTTTACACCTCCTTATAAATTACTCTATCACCGCTAAAACATCATCTTTGCCTAATACAAGATGATCTTCTTCATCTATTTTTATCTCTGTGCCTCCATATTTAGCAAAGATAACCTTGTCACCTTTCTTTACCCCTTTAAAATCAGGTCCCACAGCTATTACTTTCCCTTTCTGGGGTTTTTCTTTGCTTGCTGTGTCAGGAAGATAGATTCCTCCCTTTGTCTTCTCCTCTTCCTTCTCTGGTTTTACTACCACTCTTTCCCCTAGGGGTCTAATTTCCATACTTATATCCCTCCTCTCTTATTTTTTCGAAAAATATCTTAAATTTTAGAAAATATTATATACTTCTTGACAAAATTGTCAAGTCCCTCATACCAAAAAACTCTCTAAATGGTTTATCAATAATATTTCAAAAAATTTGCTAAAAATAAAAATTTCTTTATAATGAAAAAAAGAGGATATATATGAAAGGCTGGATGGGAAAAATCG
>JAYEHT010000128.1:0-9672 GCA_034659655.1 Candidatus Aerophobota bacterium
ATTAAAATGGAAAAAAAAATTGTATACAGAGATTTAATCAAACAGTATAATTTACTCTCCTTTCAGGTAAACATTAAAGAAAGCGACCTTTTTATTTTATGTGATAAGAAGTTACCTAAACAGACGGAAAATGCCTTAATATGGTCTCGAAAAGATATTGAACAGTATATCTATCAAAACCCTGTTTTTAAGACTACATTTGAGCCTTTTCCCGTTAAAGAAGATATGCCTCCCATTGTAAGAGCTATGGCTGAAGCATCTCAAAAGACAGGAGTAGGGCCTATGGCCAGTGTCGCCGGTGCCATAGCAGAGTATGTGGGAAGAGAGCTTTTGAATATTTGTCACCAGGTTATTGTAGAAAATGGAGGAGATATTTTTCTAAAAGTAAATAAGAGGAAAAAGATAGGAATTTATGCCGGAGAGTCTCCTCTATCGGGTAAAATTGCTCTGGAGATAGAGCCTGAAGATACACCGTTGGGTATCTGTTGCTCAGCAGGAACCTTCGGACATTCTAAGAGTTTAGGCCGAGCGGATGCTGTGGTTGTTCTATCTTCTTCAGCTATTTTGGCTGATGCCGCAGCTACAGCTGCAGGGAACATTGTAGAGACTGATACCCACATCCGGGAAGGTTTAGAATTTCTGAAAGAAATCCCCGAAGTAAAAGGAGGAGTGATTATAAAAGGAGGAAGAATAGGAGCCTGGGGAAATATAAAAATAGTAAGGGGTATTTAAAAAAATGGATAGTAACTTAATAAAAAGATATTTTACAACCTTTAAACAGATGAGTCGAAAAAGACTTCTCGTTTATCTTCTGGTAGCAGGAGCGATAGCAGTATCTTTAACAACATTATCTATTTTTAAATCGAGGGCGGAGCGGAATGCGCAAGAAAAATTTCGATTAGCTACCTCGTATTATTATCAAGCAGAAAACAGTAAGGGAAAAGAAAAAACAGAGAAATATCGGGAAGCAGAGGCACTCTATAGAGAAATACTCTCCAAATTTTGGGTGAATAAAAAAGATACTCTCTTTTATTTAGGAAACTGTCTTCATTCATTAAAAGAGTTTGAAAAGGCAGCCAGAGTTTTAAAGAGATTTGAACGTAAATATACAAATGACTACTTTACTCCCTGGGTAGAGATAAAATTAGCCTCTATCTATGAGCAAAAAAGAGAGTATGGGAAGGCTATAGATTTTTATAATAAAGTATTTGAAAAATATCCTCAAAGCTGTTTAGCTCCTCAGGCTCTTTTGGGAGCAGGAAGGTGTCTCCAATTGCAAGAAAAATGGGATAAAGCTCAACAGAATTATGAAAAGCTCACCTCCCGTTATCCTTTATCTAAAGAAAAAGAGATGGCTCAAGTTAAGATTCAGCAATTAAAGCAAAAAAGCGATTGACAAATTATCTTTTATCCTTAAGATAAGCAAAAATTATTTTTTTAAGAGATTTCACAGACAAATGGAGCACTATCTTAATAGTGCTCCATAAAAGTCCAGATTACACAGATTAGAAGACTCTGGAGGTTTTTCAGAGGTCTTTTTAAAGAAAGGAGAGAGAAGAAGTGGTTTCTGATAAGCGAAGGAAAAAAGCGAAAATTGCTAAGCATAAGAGAAAGAAGAAACGTCATACCAACCGACATAAGAATAAAAAATAAAAGTTGGAGATGCAAAATTGCTAGATAAAATGGATAAAAGAGAGGTAAGAGTGCGATTTGCCCCCAGTCCAACAGGGGAACTTCATATAGGGGGAACAAGAACAGCTCTTTTTAACTGGCTTTTCGCTCGCCATCGTAAAGGGAAATTTATACTGCGCATAGAGGATACGGATGTTCTCCGCTCCAAAGATGACCTCTCCCAATCAGTAATTGAAAGTCTCAAATGGCTGGGGTTAGACTGGGATGAAGGACCAGAAGCAGGGGGAGATTATGGTCCTTATTTTCAATCTCAAAGGCTTCAAATTTATAAAGAGTATGCTCATAAACTTTTAAAAGAAGGAAGAGCATATCTCTGTTATTGCACTCAGGAGGAACTTGAAGAAAGAAAAAGAGAAAAGCAAAAAGAGGGCAAGCCTCCTAAATATGATGGGAGGTGTCGAAACCTATCAGAAGAGAAGAGAAGGCACTTTGAGGAAGAAGGAAGAAGAGCTGTTATAAGGTTTAAGGTGCCTCAAGAGGGCATAACTTATGTAGAAGATTTATTACGGGGAAGGGTGAGTTTTGAAAATAAGTTAATAGGAGATTTTGTTATCCTGAAATCTGATGGAACCCCAACATATAATTTTGCCAACGTAATTGATGATACTTTAATGAAAATAACTCATGTAATAAGAGGAGATGACCATCTCTCTAATACACCACGACAAATCTTAATTTATCAAGCTCTTAGTCTTCAAACTCCCCAATTTGCTCACTTATCTATGATTTTAGGTAAGGATGGAGCGAAATTAAGCAAAAGGCATGGGGCAACTTCGGTCTCTTATTATAGAAAGAAAGGTTATCTTCCCTGGGCAATAGTTAATTATTTGACTCTTTTAGGCTGGTCCACTTCAGATAGTCAACAGCTATTTAGCAAAGAGGAACTTATTGAAAAATTCGGTCTGGAAAGAGTGGGGAGAAATCCTGCTGTTTTTGATATTAAAAAATTGGAGTGGATGAATGGAGAATATATTAGAAGAATGGAACCTGAAGAAGTAGCTTCTCTTTTGATTCCTTATTTAAAAGAGAAAGGTCTTATTAAAGAAAAAGCAATGCCTGAAGAAAGAGAAAGGATAGAAAAAATTGCTTCAATAGAGCAGGAGAGACTAAAGGTTTTATCAGAGATTACCGACTTAGCAGATTTTTTCTTTAAGAAGGATTTTGTATACGAGGCTGAAGCTGTAGAAAAGAGATTAAATAAGGAATATGCTCCTTCTTTATTGAAAGAGATGAAAAAGGAGATTGAGGAGCTTACTTCTTTTACAGAAGAGGAGCTTGAAGATTTACTTAGAAGTTTAGCTAAAAAATTTTCTCTTTCTCCAGGAGAAGTATTTCACCCCCTCCGCATTGCTCTAACAGGAAGAATGAGAGGGCCGGGGCTGTTTGAATTAGCAACTGTTCTGGGGAAAGAAGAGGTTCTAAGGAGAATAGACAGAACTTTAGCAATGCTAAAAAAATAAATTTTGGGGGATAGGCTAGTGGTAGGCCACAAGACTCTGGATCTTGCAGCGGAGGTTCGAATCCTCCTCCCCCAGCCAAGAAAACCTTTAAAGCGAAGCCTCTGAAAAACCTCCAGAGTCCTCTGATTACACAGATTCTTAAAAATAATTACACCGATTTAGCGAGGTAAGAGTGAAAAATGAATTATTTGAACAATAAAGAAAGAGAGGTTATAGAATCTTTTGTAAAAGAGTTAAGGAGGAGATTAGGGGATAACATTGTCTCTATTCGACTTTTTGGCTCAAAAGTAAGAGGTGATTTCAAAGAAGATTCAGATATAGATATATTTATCCTCGTTAAGGAAAAAAAAGTAAGAGATAAAATAGGTGATATAGCGGCAGATTACTTCTTTGAAACTAGTATTCCCTTATCTCCTGTAGTATATAGTTTATTTGAGTATAAAAAAAACAAGGAATTGGATTCATTTTTCGTTGAAAATGTGGAAAAAGAAGGAATTGATTTATGAGAATAGAATTAGCTGAATATAGGTTGAATAAAGCAAAAGAGGTTTTAAAAGAAAGTGAAGATTCCCTGAAGCAAAAACATTTCGCTCTTTCTGTGAATAGGAGTTATTATGCGATGTTCACATCGGCAAGAGCTCTTCTTGTATTAAAAGAATTGGATTCAAGCAAGCACTCCGGAGTAATTGCACTGTTTAATCAGTACATTATTAAAGCAGGGTTTTTCCCTAAAGAATTTAGCAGATTCTTACCAAAAGCTAAGGATATCAGAGAAGATGCCGATTATGGCGATTTCGTGGAAATCACCGAGGAAGATGCACAAATTCAACTTAAGAATGCCAGGAAGTTCACTGAAGAAGCAGGAAAAACAATGCAAAGAATGATTAAAAAAGCTGAGAATAGATAAATGGAGAAGGAAAACCTTAATGTAATAATGGCGCCATCGTCTAGGGGACCAGGATAGATGGTTCTCAGCCATCAGACCGGGGTTCGAATCCCCGTGGCGCTACCAGATAAAAAACAGGATTAGAGGATTAAAGGATTAGAGGGGTAGAGCAAAAAATAGGATTAAGCATTAAGAATTGAGAATTAAGATTCACAAAAAGGGTTCTCTTAATTCTTAGTTTTTAATTCTAAATTTTAAGAATAAGGAGGGAAAATGAGGGAGAGAAGTATTTTTTCCAGGTTAAAATTTGAGAGAGTGTTCATCCTGATAACCGCGGTTCTGGTTTTATTGATTTGTTTAATATCCAGTAAGATGAACTGGAATATAGCAAAGCTTTTTTCTCCTAAAAAGGTTAAGCAGTTTATAAGTAACAGAATAATATATAAAAAAGGCTACGATGCTGTTACCAGTGCTTCAATTATTGCTATGAATAAACAAGATTATAAGGAAAGAGGAGTTTTAGATGAAGACTTATATCCCTAAGGCAAAAGAGATTGAAAAAAAGTGGTATCTGATAGATGCAGAAGGAAAAATTCTGGGTAGGCTAGCCAGTAAGATCGCCCAAATTTTAACAGGAAAGACAAAGCCTATCTATACCCCCTTTTTAGATGTGGGTGATTTTGTAATAGTAGTGAATGCAAAAAAGGTAAAAGTGACGGGAGGTAAAGAAAAAAAGAAGATCTACTACCATTATTCAGGGTATCCAGGAGGAATGAAAGAAAAGACCTACGAGAAGTTATTAAAAGAAAAGCCAGAGAAGATAATTCGGGAGGCGGTGCGAGGAATGCTCCCCAAAAATAAGCTGGGAAGAAAAATGTTAAAGAAACTCAAAGTCTATCCTGGCAAAGAGCATCCCCATGAGGCTCAACAACCTGAAAGAATAGAAGTATAAAAGGGGAATGCTAAAATGTCCACCTTATTAGCTAAAATAAAAGAGGCAAAAGAGTCTATCCAGAGTAAAAGTAAAATAAAACCCAAAATAGGAATAATTCTGGGTACAGGGCTGGGAGGATTAACAGAAGATATAGAGAAAAAAGACGAGCTTCCCTACAGCAACATTCCCCATTTTCCTCTCTCCACGGCTCCCGGGCATAAAGGAAATTTAATTTTGGGTAAACTCAGCGGCAAGCAAATAGTAGCTATGGAAGGAAGATTTCACTTTTATGAAGGCTACTCATTGGAAGAGATTACTTTTCCTGTAAGAGTAATGAAATCTTTAGGAATAAAATTTTTAATTGAATCAAACGCTGCCGGAGGAATGAATCCTGATTTTAAAGCAGGTGATTTAATGGTTATTACCGACCATATTAATTTAACAGGAAATAATCCCCTTATAGGACCTAATGAGGAGCAATTGGGCTCCCGCTTTCCGGATATGTCTGAGCCTTATGATAAAAGATTAATTGAGCTCCTCAGAAAAATAGCCCTGGAAGAGAGAATTGAGATTCATCAAGGCGTATATGCAGGAGTAACCGGACCAAATTTTGAAACCCGAGCCGAGTACAGATTTCTTCGTTTAATTGGAGCTGATGCTGTGGGTATGTCCACTGTTCCTGAGGTAATTGTAGCTCAGCACAGTAATCTACGAGTATTAGGTATAAGTTGTATTAGCGATGAATGCTTTCCCGATGCACTGAAACCTGTAGATTTTCGTAAAGTAATTCAGGTAGCTAAGCAAGCTGAGCCAAAAATGAGCAAATTGGTAAAAAGATTAGTAGAAAAGATATAAGGAATAATAAGATGGATTATAGTAAAACTCTTAATCTTCCGCAAACAGAATTTAAAATGCGGGCAAGTCTTCCCCAAAAAGAGAAGAGAATACTAAATTTCTGGGAAGAAAAAAAGCTCTACGAGAAGATAAGGAAAAAGAGTGCCCACTCTTCCCGGTATACACTTCATGATGGACCTCCCTATGCTAATGGAGATATACATTTAGGGCAAGCTCTTAATAAGGTAATTAAAGATATGGTAGTTAAGTATAAAATTCTTCAGGGTTTTGATGCACCCTTTATCCCTGGATGGGATTGTCATGGACTTCCTGTAGAACACCAATTATTTAGAGAATTAGGAGTAAAAAAGGAGGAGATTTCCCAGTTAGAGTTTCGCCAGCTAGCAAGAGAGTATGCTCTTCGCTTCGTTAATAGACAAAAAGAGGAGTTTAAAAGATTGGGAGTCTTTGGAAGATGGGCAAAACCTTATCTTACAATGGACCCTCTTTACGAGGCTGAGATTATAGACTCCTTTGGCAAATTAGCCAGAGAAGGGTACATTTATAGAGGATTAAAATCGATTCATTGGTGCTTTAAATGTCAAACAGCCTTAGCAGAGGCGGAAATAGAGTATAAAGAGAAGAGCGACCCTTCTATCTATGTTAAATTTCTTGCGAAGGATAACTTTCAATTTTTACCTCCCGATATACCCGTATATATTCTGATATGGACAACTACTCCCTGGACCCTACCGGCAAATTTGGGGATAGCTCTCCATCCTCACCTCTCTTACTCTTTTGTAGCTGCAGAAGAAAGCATTCTTCTCTTAGCTGAGGATTTGTTAGAAAGAGTTAAAAAAGAGACAGGAATAAAAAAGACAGAGATATTATCTACGGTGAAAGGGAAAGAACTTGAGGGAGAAAAATATATTCATCCTCTTACCGGTAAAGAAGCGAGAATCCTCCTCGCTGATTTTGTTACTTTAGAAGAAGGAACTGGATGTGTGCATACTGCCCCCGGACATGGAGAGGAAGATTATTTCTTGGGGCTTAAATATAATCTACCTGTCTTCTCTCCTGTGGATGATGAGGGAAGGTTTACCTCAGAAGTGGAAGAATTTAAGGGAATACCCGTCTTTAAAGCTAATTCGCTAATTATGGAAAAACTCGAAGAAGAGGGTTTTCTGCTTCATAAGGGAACAATTTATCATTCTTACCCTCATTGCTGGCGCTGCGGATCTCCTTTAATTTTTCGGGCTACTCCTCAATGGTTTTTAAGCGTGGATAAAAACAATTTAAGAAATAGAACAATAGAAGCTGTGGTTAATGATGTAGAATGGATTCCTCAGCGAGGTAAAGGGAGAATGAAGAATATGCTTGAGGAACGCCCGGATTGGTGTCTTTCTCGACAGAGATATTGGGGAATAGGAATTCCTGTAATTTATTGTCTTAATTGTGGCAAAGCAATAATTGAGGAGGATATTATTCAAAAAGTTAAATCTCTAACAGCCGGGAATGGTTCCGATGTCTGGTTTAAGAAAAAAGTAGAAGAGTTTATCCCTTCTGGGTTCAAATGTCCTGAATGTGGAGGAAAAAGATTCACAAAAGAGAAAGATATCATAGATGTATGGTTTGAGTCTGGAATATCTCATCAAGCAGTGGTTTTTCAGGAAAATTCTCTTCAGGACCCTGCTGACCTTTACATAGAAGGTTCGGACCAGCATAGAGGTTGGTTTCAAACTTCGATTCTTACCTCCATAGCTCTCAAAGAGAGGGCACCTTATCGAAAGGTGCTTACCCATGGATTTGTGGTAGATTCTGAGGGAAAAAAGATGTCTAAATCCATAGGGAATGTAGTAGACCCTCAAAGAATAGTAGAAGAGAGGGGAGCGGATATTTTAAGACTCTGGGTCTCCCTGGAAGATTATACTCAGGATATCAGGATTTCTAAAGAAATTATAGGTTACACTATAGAAGTTTATCGGAGAATAAGAAATAGCTTTAGATTTTTATTGGGAAATTTATACGATTTTAATCCCCTAAAAGATTCTCTTCCTCTCGTCAAGATGCGGGAAGTGGATAGATGGATGCTCTCCTACTTTCAGCAGGTAATAAAAAAGGTAAAGGATAGCTTTGAGGCATTTAAGTTTTATGAAGCTGTTCGCTTTATTCATAATTTTGAGGTAAACGAACTGAGCTCTTTTTACTTTGATATTTTAAAAGATAGGCTTTATACTCTTCCAGCTAATTGTAGGGGGAGGAAATCCGCTCAAACAGTTTTATATCAGTTATTGGTAAACTTAACCAAATTGATAGCTCCTGTTCTTCCCTTTACTTCAGAAGAGGTATGGAATTATGTTAAAGCTCAAAAAGAGGAGAGCGTTTTTCTTTCCTCCTGGCCAAAAATAAAAAAAGAATGGATAGATAAAGATTTGGAAGAGAAGTGGAGTAAAATACTAAAGGTAAGAGAAAAAGCGCTAAAGGAATTAGAAGAATGCAGACAGAATAAGGAAATTACCTCCTCTCTGCAAGCCAAGATTATCATAAAGACTCCTTCTTCTATTTTTTCTGTTTTAAAGAGTTTAGATACTCAGTTAAATGAGGTTTTTATAGTTTCTGGAGTAGAATTAATAGAAGATACTAAATTGGAGATTACGGTAAAAAAAGCAGAAGGGAAAAAATGTGAACGCTGCTGGAACTATAGTTCTTATGTGGGAAAAGACAAAACATATCCTACCTTATGCGAAAGATGCTGCAAGACAATGGAGACTAATTTTAAGTAAACGCCCTCTCCTCTATTCGATGAATAATATTTTTTAAAATAAAATGGAGTCTAAAAAAGTGTATCGCTTTATAGCGGAGGAAGAGAAAAAAATAAGGTTAGACCTCTTCCTGAAGGAGAAAATTCCTTCTCTTTCCCGCTCTTTTATTCAAAGATTAATTAAAGAGGAAAATGTTAAAGTAAATGGCTGCTCTTCAGAAAAAGATTCTCTCATTTCTAAGGGGGACAAGATTCTTGTTGCCATTCTTCCTCTTGCTGAGACAGAGGCAAGACCCGAACCTATCCCGGTAGATATTTTATGGGAGGACGAAAATCTGGTGGTGGTGAATAAACCTGCTGGTATGTTATCTCACCCTACATCAAAGGGAGAAAAAAATAGCTTGGTTAACGCTCTTTTACTTCATTCTGGTCATCTTTGTGAAATAGGCGCTCCTTTGCGAGAAGGTATCGTTCATCGATTGGATAAAGATACCTCAGGAGTAATGGTAGTAGCTAAAGATAATTATACTTACCTCGGTTTGAGCGCTCAATTTCGAAAAAGAGTGGTAAAGAAAACCTATTCAGCTTTAGTAAGAGGAATTCCCTCTCAAGAAGAAGGACTCATAGAAGGTGAGATTGGAAGAGACCCTAAGCGCGGCAAAAAGATGATTTTGGGGAGAGGACTGAGCCACCAAGCAGTTACTCATTACCAGGTGTTGAAAAAATGGAAAAACTACAGTCTATTAGAATTGCATCCTCTAACAGGAAGAACCCATCAGATTCGCCTCCATTTACATTTGATTAATTGCTTTCTTATGGGGGATAAGATTTATGGAGGTAAAAAGTGGCAGGACTTTCCTTGTAAATTAAAACGAGCTATGCTTCATGCAAAATCCTTAGGATTTTTCCACCCTAAAACAGGAGAGTGGATGGAATTTAAGGCTTCCTTGCCCCCGGATATGCAAAATATCATTGATTATTTAAATCTGAGATTTCTGAGAAGGTCAGAAATCTCTGATTGCACAGGTTAGTTTATAATCGCTAAATCAATTACATAGGAAAGTATTAGTTCAGGGGTTTAACAGGTATCGAGGGACTTTCCCCG
>JAYEHT010000128.1:9772-14602 GCA_034659655.1 Candidatus Aerophobota bacterium
CTTTCCCCGTAGCTAAGAAGGCGAGCAGAAAAAAATCCAAAGCGGATATACTCTGGCGGTGAGGGAAAAGTCCCGAGATATGCTTGATAAAAATTGACATAGCTCAAGTTTTCTTATAAAAATAGGTTAAAAAGGGAGAAATCTATGGGGTTAGAAGGTAAGGTGGCTATAGTTACTGGAGGAGCTCGAGGCATCGGCAAACAGATATGTTTAAGATTAGCCAGAGAGGGAGCAAAAATAGCCATATTTGATATAGAAGAAGCTTCATTAAAGGAAGTTACTGTGCAGATAAAGAATACAGGAAGTGAAGCTTTATCTCTCGGAGTAGATATAAGTAATTTTGAAAAGGTGGATAGAGCCGTAAAGAAAGTAATTGACAGATTTGAACGAATTGATATACTAATCAATAATGCTGGTGTTAACAAAGATAAATTACTTTTAAGGATGCGGGAGGAGGATTGGGATAAAGTCTTGCAAGTTAACCTTAAAGGAGCTTTTAATTGCCTTAGAGCGGTGATAAGAGCAATGGTAAAGCAAAGAGAGGGGAGAGTAATAAATATATCATCGGTCATAGGGTTGAGGGGAAATATAGGGCAAGCAAACTACGCTGCTTCAAAAGCGGGAATTATCGGTTTAACAAAATCGGTAGCCAAAGAAGTTGGTCGGTACGGAATTACAGTTAATGTGATTGCTCCCGGATTTATTGATACACCTATGACCGAAAAGCTACAGGGAAAAGAGAAAGAGAAGCTCATCTCTCAAATTCCTGTAGGGAGAATGGGAAAACCTGAAGAGGTAGCCAGCTTGGCATCTTTTCTGGCTTCTAATGAGGCAAATTACATTACAGGTGAAGTGATAAAAATAGATGGAGGAATGGCTATTTAAATAATGTAAAAATTAAAAGGAGAAGTCGGTATGGATAAGGATGAAATTTTAGAAAAAGTTAAGAAGATTACCAGCGAGCAGTTAGGAGTAGAGGAATCCCAAATTACTCCTGAGGCTAAGTTTATAGATGATTTAGGAGCCGATTCCCTGGATACCGTGGAATTGGTAATGGCTCTGGAAGAAGAATTTGATTTAGAAATATCTGACGAAGAAGCAGAGAAGTTAATCACAGTCCAGAAAGTAGTAGATTATGTGAGTAACCATTTAGGGGAAAAGTAATAAAAATTAAAAATAAGAGATTAGATTGTTAATGGGTGAAAAATAAAGTATGGAAAGGCGAGTAGTAGTTACTGGCGCAGGGATAGTTTCTCCTATTGGGATTGGAGTAAAGGAATTCAAGAAAGCCCTTTTTGAAGGGAAAAATGGGGTAAGAAGAATAACTCATTTTGACCCTTCTTCGTATCGTTCCCAAATGGCAGGGGAGGTGAGAGGACTCGAGCTTAAGAGGTACTTCTCTCCTAAGCAAATTAGGCGAATGGATAGATTTACTCAATTAGGGATGATAGCAGCGAAAGAAGCGATAGAGCAATCAGTAATAGATCTCAATAAAGAAAACCTTAACAGAATAGGAGTATTAGTAGGGTCAGGGGTAGGGGGGCTTTCTACTATTGAAAAAGAGCAGACTATCTTATTACAAAAAGGTCCCCAGAAGGTTAGTCCCTTTCTGGTTCCTATGCTAATTACAGACATTGCTTCTGCGCAAATAGCTATTGAATACGGATTTTCCGGACCTAATTTTTCCATCTCTACTGCATGTGCTACAGGGACACATTCAATAGGAGAGGCTTTTAAAATAATCCACAGAGGAGATGCAGAAATAATGATTACAGGAGGAGCAGAAGCTGCTATTACTCCATTAGGATTAGCCGGTTTTTGTTCAATGAGGGCTCTTTCTACAAGAAATAAAGAGCCGGAAAAAGCTTCTCGTCCTTTCGACAGAGAAAGGGACGGCTTCGTAATAGGAGAGGGGGCAGGAATTATAATCCTGGAAGAGTTGGACCAGGCTAAAAAAAGAAAAGCGCCAATATTAGGGGAAATAGTAGGTTCTGGTATGAGCGCAGACGCTTATCACATAACTCAGCCAACTACAGATGGAAGAGGAATCAGAAAAGCTATGGAAGAAGCCCTTAATAATGCTAAAATTTCAGGAGAAGAAGTCGATTATATAAATGCTCATGGAACCTCTACCCCCTTTAATGATCGTGCAGAGACGAAGGCAATTAAATCTCTTTTCAAAGAAAATGCTTACCAGATACCTGTAAGTTCTACAAAATCTATGACCGGTCATCTCTTAGGAGCAACAGGAGGAGTAGAGCTGATTGCCTGTCTCTTAGCTATTAACGAAGAAACCCTTCCTCCTACTATTAATTATGAGAATCCTGATCCTCAATGTGATTTAGACTATGTTCCCAATGAAGCTCGAGAATCTAAGATAAAGGTGGCTATATCTAACTCTATGGGGTTTGGAGGACATAATGCGGTTCTGGTTGTCAAAAAGTTTTAATGAGGCCTCTGAAAAACCTCCAGAGTCCTCGGAGCGAAGGAGAAAGTTAGAAGAACTTCAAAATGGTTTAGGTATAAAATTTATTGATGTGAGTCTTTTAAATCAGGCACTAACACATACCTCTTATGCTAACTCATCTAAGGAGAAAAATACCCCTCATAATGAAAGACTGGAGTTTTTAGGTGATGCGGTGCTGGAGATAGTCATAGCAGATTACCTCTTTCACAAATATTCAAATTTAAGCGAAGGGGAACTCTCTAAACTCCGTTCCAATATTGTATCTCAGGAAACCCTCTCTCAATTTGCTCGTGAGATTAAGATAGGAGAATACCTATTGATAGGGGAAAATCAGGAAGGAATACAGTCTCAGGACTCTTTATTGGCCGATGCTTATGAGGCAATAATAGGAGCTCTTTATATAGATAGAGGGCTAAAAATAACGCGTCGCTTTATATTAACTTCCTTAATCAAGAAAGAGAGGGAACTTATAGAAGTAAATGATTTTAAGTCGCAACTTCAGGAATATACTCAATCTGTGTATAATTCACTTCCCAAATACAGGATACTCAAAAAAGTTGGGCCTGAGCATCACAAAAAATTTAAAGCAGTTGTAGAAATTAAAAAGAAAATTTTGGGGGAAGGATGGGGATATAGCAAAAAGAAGGCAGAAAAGATGGCCGCTCAATCTGCCTGGGAGAAGATAATAGATAATAAAGGATTAAAGGATTAGAGGATTAAAGGGAAAAAAATAAAAAACCGAAAAGAAGGATTAAAGAAAAACCAGAAAAAGGGGGTGAGATTAATGAAAGCTAAGTTAATAAAGGTCTTGTTTGCTATTGCATCTCTTCTGCTTGCCGGTGGTGCTCATTTTCATTGGGGTTAAGAAGAGAGAAAACCAGGATTAGAGGATTAGAGGGAAAAAAATAAAAAACCGAAAAGAAGGAGTAAAGAAAAACCAGAAAAAGGGGGTGAGATTAATGAGAGTTAAGTTAATAAAGGTCTTGTTTGCTATTGCATCTCTTCTGCTTGCCGGTGGTGCTCATTTTCATTGGGGTTAAGAAGAGAGAAAACCAGGATTAGAGGATTAGAGGGAAAAAATAAAAAACCGAAAAGAAGGAGTAAAGAATTTGCCGAGTGTTCGCAAAGGATTAAGGATATATGTAATTATTATTAGTTGTGCTGGTCTGGCTCTATTAGTTTACTGGACGCGTAGCATACCTCTGAAAGGAGAAATATTAAGAGGACTTCTTTTTTGGGCCGTCCTGTCTGTAATCATTGAGTCAATGCCTGTTCGTCTGTCGCAGGGTGAGATTGTTACTCTCGGTTTTCCCATAGCTTATGCTTCCCTTTTGATTTATGGGCCAGGAATCAGTAGCTGGGTGGCTATTTGTGGAGCAATTATAGGTGTTGGGCGAAGCAAAAAGTTAACTATAGACAAAATCTTATTCAATAGCGCCCAGCTTACTCTTTCCATCTCTATAGCCTGGGTTATCTACCAAAAATTAGGTGGAACGCTCATTATCACTGATTCTACAGGTTCTTTTTTCCCCTTACTTCCCTCGGTAGGGGCATATTTTTTGGTCAATACCCTTTTAGTAAGTACAGCCATTGCTCTACAGCAAAAAACTTCTATTTTCAAAGTGGAATCGTTTAGCTTTAAATGGGGTATTCCAAACTATTTAGCCCAGGCTCCTATTGCTTTTTTAATGGCTGTAGTTTACAAACAGATTAGCTGGTGGGCGAGTCTGTTTCTTCTTTTTCCACTATTTATTGCTCATTATGTCTACAGACTATATGGAAATTTACGGAAACAGCATTTAGATACTATTCAGGCTTTAGCTACAGCTATAGAAGCGAGAGATTCTTATACTGAAGATCACTCGCGAAGAATGTCTGAGTATGCTTTCTTAGTAGCAAAACAGTTAGGACTTTCTACAGATGAAGCAGAAACAATACAATATGCTGCTATATTGCATGATGTCGGTAAAATTGGCATTAACGATAAAATTCTTAATAAACCTGGCGCGCTAACCGAGGAAGAATGGGCTAAAATGAAAAAACATACTGCAATAGGAGCAGATATTCTTACTCGTATTGATTCATTTAGAGAAGCCTCCCGAATAGTCTACTATCATCATGAAAGATATGATGGTCAGGGATATCCCGAGAAATTAAAAGGAGAGGAAATTCCTATAGGAGCAAGAATTCTCAGTGTAATAGATGCTTATGACGCTATAACTTCGAAAAGACCCTACCGTTCAGCCTCCTCTGCTCAAGAAGCAATAGAGGAAATAAAGAAAAATACAGGAACCCAATTTGATGAAAAAGTGGTGAAGGTCTTCTTTAAAGTGTTAAATCAAAATGCTACTTGATGTGATGGT
>JAYEHT010000129.1:0-2848 GCA_034659655.1 Candidatus Aerophobota bacterium
CGAAGCCGTGTCGGTGCTTGAATGCTTCTTGTTCTACCACCCGCTCCTGCACGATGCCATCGCAGTATTCACATTTGTATCCGTACATTTTACCGCTCCTCTCGTTCCGTGACCTCGTAGACAGTGATGATGAGATAGATGCCTGTCTCGGTGAAACGACCAACTACTCCCACTTCCGTCTTTCGGTCTTCTGCTAGCCCGATAAACGTTCCCAGCATATACGACGTTGCGACTGAAGGAAGTAATGTCCCGAAGGGCAAGGGCGTAGCCCGTAGCGTATATGCGGTGTTATGAAGTGGTGCACTATAGTTCTTGCCAAATCTCATAGATCGCTTCCTTCTCTTCTGAAGGAAGTTGCCATATCTCCTCAACAGCGCTGAGGATTCTCTTCCTTGTCGGCATATTCAAGGGGCCGAGATAGCTTTTTCCATTTCTATTGACCCTTTTTCTTAGTTTCTTGTTATCTCTCACTTCTAAGAGGAACTTTCTAAATTCTATTAAAGGAACTAATGCCGGCCTTTTTTCCGCTAGTTTTTCCAGACTGCGGTCCCTCTTGATCAATGTGCATACCCAACATCCCGTACGGAATGTATTGACATCGTCGGAAGCTATTGAGTACAGTGCTCTTAGGTATTGCATATCCATTCTCCATTTTCTTTCATTATATTCGATATACTCCCACACTTCGCTAGTTTCTAAATGGAGCAAAGGTGCAAAAACTAAGCAATCTCTTAAACCTTCATACTTCATCCATTTGTCTCTTATCAATTTCTTTGAGAGGGTTTTCTTACGATCTCCCTCTTTTAGTCTTACCCCACTTAGCACAAGGGGAAAGTCCCCCTCCTGCTTTCTTACCTGTTTTAAGAATCTCTTGACAGGCCTGATCTTCAACCGGTCACTGCACCATCTGAATTTGAAAGATGGTGGAGGATACCCCTTACCTATCAAGAGAACCCAGAATCTCTCTTTCAGCTTCGGGGTTAGAATTTGGGGTATGATAGGGATTCCTGTTTGTTCGCCTAGATTTTCGAACAGGTCCAGACTTTTCTCAGCTGTCTGCAGGAGAGGAGGTGGTTCAACAAGCGTATTCGCATATAAGATCCGTACTTTCGCAGGTTTGCGTCCTCTTCCTTCAAAAGCATTTAACAAGGCAAAAGTCAACGCAGTGCTATCTTTTCCGCCACTGAAGGTAATAGCAATAGACTCCCATCTTTGAGCTGACTCAGCTATTTCTTTTTCTATTGCGTGAAATTTATTCATTTTTTCGCTTTAAGATCTCAATTGCAGGTAAAGATTGCGGGCATGCTCAAAATCGATCCATCTATGGGACGAATCTGCGAGAGGGAGGATCATATCATGCTCTTCAAGATATCCATACACTTCCCTTGAGAATGCACCTATTCTTTTATTCTCGCCCTCAATATTGCGGAACCCCTTGTTCCGTTCTAGAATGCCTTGCAATTCGCTCATTTCCTTACTTACAGGAATTTGAGGCCGAAAATCCTGCTGACTTATTAAGTCCTCAAGGCTGGATTCCTCGAACTCTAAGACTTTGCAGGGGAACACATATGGCTGCTTAGGGGCGCTATAAACATATGTGTTACCTACTATTGTTTCTTTCGTGAGAAACTCAGAGATCACACCGCCGTAATGAGGTTTAGCTCTCTTCAAAGCATCTTCATCTCCCTTGCCCAAGATATGCATTACAAAGAAGTTATCTGTCTGTGAAACTATCTCATCGGCAATTGCGCCCGGTTGTTGGGTAACATAAATCAACCCTAGATGGTATTTCCTCCCTTCCTTTGCCCACCTCGCAAAGTAAGAACCTCCTTCTTTTACTTCTTCCTTACTCAGGACATTTTGGGCCTCTTCGAATACAGCTATACACCTGATCATCTTCCCTTGAGTAATATTCCTAACATTATACTTAAAGATCCCTTCAAGGATTGTGTCGGATAAGGAAATGCCAATCTCTAAAGGTAAAAGACTAAGGTCCACTACTACCGTTCTTCCACGAGCAAGGTGCCAAATGACATCTGTGACGATATTAGGAGCGTTTGAATCGTGTAAAGGTAAAAGCCACCTCAAATTTCTTCTTAACACGCTTTTCTGTTTGCCTTTTGCCCCTAGAGATTCGAAAAGGCCATCCCATAACTCTCGTTTTTTATTTCGAGTAACTTCAGGATCCCCGTAAACCTCAACCAATTCTACAAAAGGCTGAGGTAGTTCCCACAAACTCCTAAAATCTTTTATTATTGCAGCCTCCTCTTTTCCACCTGCTTCTGGAAGGAGGAAGGAGATTTGCCGAGCTGTTAAGAGTTCCAGATTTATAGGGAGGTGTATCCAAATATCTCTATAGCGTGATGCATCGTAATCCCTTCTATTCGTGTAAACTACCAAATTGTCTCTGACTCCAGGGATATCTGCCAGTCCTGGGGTCTCTTTCGTTGGATCACGGAATGCATATTCCCCTTCCATATCAAAGATAAGTAAACCTTCGCCCGTCAGAGAAGCCAGAGATGCCACTAATTTACATAGATTACTTTTACCGTATCCTGTTCGGGCAAAGACTGCAGTTCTTCTGTTTCTGAATTTATCCAAATCAAAATCTACTTCTATCTCTTTAATTTCTTCACCCAGTGAAAGGTGCCCTATCGGCAGACGACGAGCACCTTCCTCGAACCCAGCACTAGTTATAACTTCATACTCTTCCGAAGTGGGATATCGACAGATAGAAGCTAGTTCAGGAAGCAGTCTGTAATCAGTTTTTATCCTGCCATTCCCTGAGTCAACTTCTCCTAATACTTTGAGTATATAGTGCCTGAAAAACAGGGCCTTTTTCTCTTCT
>JAYEHT010000130.1:0-2782 GCA_034659655.1 Candidatus Aerophobota bacterium
ATTACCTTAAAAAAATTTTTATCACTTGAAAAAAGATAATATCCATTCCTCCTATAATTATAGCGAAAACAACAAGGGATACTAATACTATAATAGTAGATTTTACAATCTGGGGTCGAGTAGGCCAGCTGACCTTCTTCATCTCACTCTTTACTGCGCGGAGAAAACCACTTACCTTATTAGCCATCTCTTTATTGCTCCTCTAAGGATAATAATTTAGTATTTCACCTCTGGCAGGCCCGGCAGGACTTGAACCCGCAACCCCCGGATTTGGAATCCGGTGCTCTAGCCAGTTGAGCTACGGACCTATTTTTCCTTATGAAGCGTATGCTTTTTGCAAAACTTACAATATTTTTTAAGAGCTAAAGAGGGAGTTTTTTTCTCCTTTTTAGTAGTATAATTTTTTCTTTTGCACTCACTGCATATAAGAGTAACTATCTCCCTCATATTCTTTCTCCTATTCAATAATCTTACCGACCACCCCTGCTCCTACTGTATGTCCCCCTTCTCTTATGGCAAATCTTAAACTCTGTTCCATGGCAATAGGGGTAATAAGCTTTACCGTCAACCTTACATTATCTCCGGGCATCACCATCTCTACTCCCTCGGGTAAACTTACATCACCGGTTACATCAGTGGTTCTGAAATAAAATTGTGGTCGATATCCTTCAAAAAAGGGAGTGTGTCGTCCACCCTCTTCCTTGCTCAATACATATACCTCTGACTCAAATTTAGTATGAGGAGTTATACTTCCTGGAAGAGCAAGAACCTGTCCTCTTTCTACTTCATTCTTCTCTATCCCTCGCAAAAGCACACCAATATTGTCTCCTGCTTGAGCTTCATCTAATGTCTTTCTAAACATTTCCAACCCTGTAGCTACTGTTTTTCTAATCTCCTTAGACATCCCCACTATTTCTACAGGCTCGCTTCCCTTAATTTTTCCTCTTTCTACCCTTCCTGTAACTACTGTTCCTCTTCCCGTTATAGAGAAAATATCTTCTATTGCTAAAAGAAAAGGCTTATCCACTTCTCTTTGGGGGAGAGGAATATAATCATCTACGGCGTTTAGTAGTTTAACTACGGGACCACAGTGAGGACAATCCTCTTTCCCACATCCACAGTTTAAAGCTTCAAGAGCTGAACCAGAGATTACAGGGATTTCATCCCCAGGAAATTCATAATTACTCAACAGCTCTCGAACCTCAAGCTCTACCAATTCCAATAACTCCTTATCTTCTACTCGATCTGCTTTATTCAAGAAAGCCACTATTGCCGGAACATTAACCTGCCGGGCGAGAAGAATATGCTCCCTTGTTTGAGGCATAGCTCCATCAGCCGCAGAAACTACCAGAATAGCCCCATCCATTTGTGCTGCTCCTGTAATCATATTCTTAATATAATCAGCATGTCCCGGGCAATCTATATGAGCATAATGCCTCTTTTCCGTCTCATACTCTGCATGGTAAATAGCAATAGTTAAACCCCTATCTTTTTCTTCAGGAGCATTGTCAATCTCATCCACATTTTTAGATTCAGCCAATCCCTTCTTGGACAAAATTTGAGTCATAGCTGCCGTAAGAGCGGTCTTCCCATGGTCAACATGCCCGATAGTTCCAACATTAATGTGCGGTTTTGTACGCACAAACTTTTCCCGTGCCATTTTTTTATCCTCCTTAAAATTAATTAAATCTCGTATATTTTTTTCATTAGAGCCCACGACCGGACTTGAACCGGTGACCTCATCCTTACCAAGGATGTGCTCTACCCTCTGAGCTACATGGGCATCGAGAATATCTCGGGACTTTTCCCTCTAATCCTTTATCCCTTTAATCCTCTAATCCTGTTTTTTCTGGTGGGGAGGGATGGATTTGAACCATCGAAGGCAACGCCAACGGGTTTACAGCCCGTCCCATTTGACCACTCTGGAACCTCCCCAAAAAAATAGTTTGTTGGGTTTATCGAGTTTTTTGGGTTTGTTGGGTTTTAAAGGTTAAAATGATTCATAAGTAAGATAACTCAAAGAACTCAACAAACTAACTAACTCAACAAACTAATCCTGATCTTCTTCTATTTTTGCCTGTGCAGCAGCTAAACGAGCAATAGGAATCCTATATGGCGAACAGCTTACATAATCCAACCCTACGCGATGACAAAACTTAACTGAAGAAGGTTCACCTCCATGCTCTCCACAGATACCTACCTCTAAGGCACTATTTGCTTTATGCCCTCTTTCTGTTCCTATCTTTACAAGTTCTCCTACGCCTTCCTGGTCCAGTACTTGGAAAGGGTCATCCTCTATTATATTCCTTTCTATATATATGGGGATAAACTTTCCTTCTGCGTCATCCCGACTAAAGCCAAATGTAGTCTGGGTTAAATCATTGGTGCCAAAGGAGAAAAAGTCGGCGAATTCAGCAATCTTATCAGCGCATAAAGTAGAGCGGGGAAGTTCTATCATTGTGCCTATCTTATACTCAAACTGAATTCTCTTGTCTTTCATTATCTCTTCGGCTACCTCTCTTGCCTCTTTCCTGAGAATTGACAATTCCCTTTCATTAGCAACTAAAGGAATCATAATCTCCGGATGAACCTTAATTCCTTCCTGGATTAACTCTGCTGCAGCCCCCAAAACAGCTCTTGCCTGCATCTTATAAACTTCGGGAAAGGTGATTCCTAATCTACAACCCCTGTGTCCCATCATAGGATTCATCTCGTGTAAAGTCCTCACTCGCTGTAGGATTCTCTCTTTTTCAGCGATTTTCTTCTCACTCCCATTTTTTAA
>JAYEHT010000131.1:0-3383 GCA_034659655.1 Candidatus Aerophobota bacterium
GGTAAAAGTTTATAATCCCGCTTTTGATATAACTCTCGCTAAATATATTAAAGGAATAATTACAGAAAAGGGAATATGTAAGCCCCCTTATAAGGAGAGCTTAAAGAATTTAGAGGAGAAAATATGAGTGTGCCGAGAAAGCTTCTTAGTTCTTACCAGTGCAAGCCTGGTCTGGATAAAGGTTAGCCACCAGTCCAGCACCAAGTCCCACGCATAGGGCGGTAACAAACTATGTGAAGCTGGGAGGCGGGAGGTATCGGGCCGCAACGCAAGTGAAGGGATTGAGCCCCGTAATAACCATCGTCTCGGTAGCCGATACTGTTCATGTAGGAGCAGGCAGAACTCTTGTAACCGTATTGGCAAGGTTATGAGAGCCCGACGGGGTCTAAGACCGTGGCAAGATACCAAATGGAGCTAAGAGGAACTCGGGAGAACCGGAGCGTGTCCCAAATAAATATCATTTACAAGTCTATAGACGGCAAGGAATGACATAACGCTCTGGTAGTCGGACTAACTCATAGTACCGATAAAGCAGAGTAATAACTGTGGAGGGAAGGAGTTGGCAGTGATGCAATTGGACGGCAGGGACACATCTTCCGCACTCAGAGGCGGAGCAAAGATGAGAACAAAACTGCCGTCCATAACTCGGCGAGCCAGAGAAGATCCACAATTGGAGTTTACCTCATTAACTCATTTACTTACAGTGGATTTTCTCAGGGAATGCTTCTGGGACCTTAAAAGGGACAAAGCCCCGGGAGTGGATGGGATAACGGTTAAGGAATACGAAGCCAACTTAGAAGAAAACATCAAGGATTTAGTGACCAGATTAAAAGAATGGAGATATAGACCAAAGCCTTCAAGAAGGGTATATATTATTGATGTTAATGGTAAGAGAAGGCCGCTGGGTATTCCTGCAGTAGAGGACAAGATAGTCCAGATGGGGATTAAGAAAATCCTTGAAGCAATCTTTGAGGTTGACTTCCTTGATGTATCTTTCGGATTTCGTCCTAATTGTAGCTGTCACGATGCTTTAGATGTGGTAGATAAGGTGGTAATGACCAGACCAGTTAACTATGTTGTAGATATGGACATTGAGAAGTTCTTTGACACAATAGACCACAAATGGTTAACGAGGTGCTTACAGCAGAGAATAAAAGACCCAAACCTCTTAAGATTGATAGTCCGCTTCTTAAAAGCGGGTGTCTTGGAAGAAGGGAAATATTACCAGATAGATAAGGGAACACCCCAAGGAGGTATATTAAGTCCTATACTGGCTAATATTTACCTTCATTACATCTTGGATCTATGGTTTGAGAAAGTAGTAAAGAAGAAAACAAGAGGCTTTACTCAGCTTATTCGTTACGCTGATGACTTTGTTGTTTTCTTCCAGAGTATTAACGAGGCAAAGGCATTTGGTAAGAAGTTAAGAGAAAGGTTGAGTAGATTTGGGTTGAGGGTGGCAGAGAACAAGAGCAGAATAATTGAGTTTGGTCGTTATCCCTGGTTAAGGGCTCAGAGGCAGGGTAGAAAAGTAGAAACTTTTGACTTTCTGGGCTTTACTCATTATTGCGATAGGACCAGAAAGGGTAAATTTAAATTAGGGCGAAAGACTTCAAAAGTGAAGTTTAGACAGAAGATGAAAACAATGAATCAGTGGCTAAAGGATGTCCGTAACTTAGTGGAGCTTAAAGTGTGGTGGAAGGTACTGGAGTTGAAGTTGATAGGACACTATCGATACTATGGGATAAGTGGAAATATGCAGGAGATGCGAGCATACTATAAACAGGTTTTGAGATTTGCTTTTAAGTGGATAAATAGACGAAGTCAGAAGAAAAGCTGTAACTGGATTCAATTTTCCAAGTTTCTAAAGTATAATCCTCTGCCTCAGCCAAAGATATATCACTTAACCTATATCTTATCCTCGCATTGAGGAGGTATTACTGAAGAGCCGTATGAGGGAAAATCTCAAGTACGGTTCTGTGAGGGGCGTTGAACAATCTTTTATGGTAGAATATTGTGACACTCCTCACATCGAAAGAGAGGAGAAACAGGGAATACAAAGCATACCTAAGAAAGGAGGTTTAGATGTCTACTCGACACAACACAGAAAAACTAAAAACTAAGATGGAATTTAAAAGTTTGACTCATAATATTGAGATACCTGTATTAGGACTTGGAACATGGGATATAGGGGGAGGAATGGTGACTGATACTACCTATGATAAGGAAAGCATTCATGCAATTAAAACTGCAATAAAACTCGGAATGACTCATATTGATACTGCTGAAATGTATGGCCACGGACATGCAGAAGAGTTAGTTGGAGAAGCAATTAAAGATTTTAATAGAGAATCCCTTTTCATTACTACCAAAGTTTTACCAGAGAATTTAAGATATGACGATGTTATTGCTTCTGCAAAGAAGAGTCTGCGAAGATTAAAAACCGAGTATATTGATTTATATTTGATTCATATACCCAATCCCAAAATCCCTATACAAAAAACAATGAAAGCATTGAATTTCTTGCACGAGCAGGGGTTGATTAAATTTATTGGAGTGAGCAATTTTTCGGTCAAGCAAATGAAAGAAGCTCAGAAGAGTAGTCAAAACAAAATTGTTGCTAATCAGATAGAATACAGTCTCCTGGTAAGAGATGATGGTAATGAATATATCAGTAACATGGAATCTAAGGTAATTCCTTACTGTCAAGAAAACGATATTATGGTTGTTGCTTACAGACCACTGGCAAGAGGCAGATTGACAAGGCCTGGTTTTAAAATCTTAGATAAATTAGCTAAAAAATACAACAAAACCCAGGCCCAGATTGCAATAAATTGGTTGATTTCCAAAAAGAAAGTTATTACCATACCTAAATCAACAAGCATAGGGCATCTTAAAGAGAACCTGGGTGCAATTGGCTGGAGACTGAAGCCAGAAGATATTCGTATAGGGGGTCAGGTCTTGCAATCACACAATCTTAACTTCCTTTACTCATTTTATAGTCCTGTTAACTGCAATAATAGACCCTAATTGCCAGGCTATTTATTTCATAGTATGCCCATATTGCGTATAAACCTCAAAAATTAATTTGTCCTTCTACATCCTATCCCTGGTTATTTTTTGTCTAATAACTCTGCAAAAGATAGCCTTGTAGCGTATCTCTAAATCTATTCGCAAAATTTGTATATCAAATAAATGTTATATTGCAAGACCTGACCCCATTTTTCCTTACCTACTTTCAATCTTTCCAGAAATGAAATCTTCTACCTTTCCTCTTGCCTCATCATCTGAATATTGAATAGGAGGATGTTTCATAGTATAAGAGGAGATGGAAGTTAAAGGACCACCTACACCTCTATCCAGCCCAAGCTTACAGCACCTGA
>JAYEHT010000131.1:3483-14175 GCA_034659655.1 Candidatus Aerophobota bacterium
AAATCTTCTACCTTTCCTCTTGCCTCATCATCTGAATATTGAATAGGAGGATGTTTCATAGTATAAGAGGAGATGGAAGTTAAAGGACCACCTACACCTCTATCCAGCCCAAGCTTACAGCACCTGATAGCATCTATAGCTGAACCTCCATTATTAGGTGAATCTTCCACCGAAAGTCGAAGTTCAAGAGTAAGAGGTATATCACTAAATTCTCTCCCTTCCATTCTAATATAACAGACCTTATTGTCTTTCAACCAGGGTACGTAATCGCTTGGTCCTATATGAATGTTTTCAGAGGGAAGTGGGTCATCCAGTTGAGATTGCACCGACTCTGTTTTAGAAATCTTTTTAGATTTAAGTCGGTCTCTAGAAATCATATTGAGAAAGTCGGTGTTTCCTCCTATATTAAGCTGATAGGTACGATCTAATTTTACTCCTCTTTTGCGGAAAAGACTTGTCAGGACACGATGAACGATAGTAGCACCTACTTGTGACTTTATGTCATCCCCTACGATAGGAAGACCCTTTTCTTCAAATCTCTTTGCCCACTTCTCATCAGAAGCAATAAATACAGGCATGCAGTTTACAAAACCTACTCCTGCATCCAGAGCAGCTTGAGTATAAAATTTAACTCCTTTTTCTGAACCTACCGGCAGATAGTTAACCAGGATCTCAGCTCCACTCTTTTTTAGCTCTTCTAACACATTACAGGGATCCTCATCTGCGACCCGGAAGGCCTGATTCTCTGGATACTCTTCCATATGTTTTGCCACTCCATCAAGTACCTCTCCCTTTTTCACTGCCACTCCATAGTGAGGGACATCCGGGTAGAATACTGTAGTGTTATTCGGCTTAGCAAAAACAGCCTTACTCAAGTCCTGACCCACTTTCCTTTTATCAATATCAAAAGCAGCCACCACTTTGATGTCACTTAACTTATAGCCACCAAGATCAGGATGCATCAATCCTACTACCTCTCTTTTATTCTTTCTGTAATACTCTATACCTTGAATTAAGGAACTTGCACAGTTCCCTACTCCGGCAATAGCAACTCTTATTTCACTCATTTTTTTATACCTCCTTTGGTTTCAACATTCTTAACCTTCTTTACAAACTAGCACTCTTCTTATATTCTCTATATTCATTACCAGAGCTAAAAGGAGGAGTGCCCAAATTGGTTGATTTATTATAGCCCCAACAAATATCAAGAATATTCTAACATCACGCCCTATTCTAAAACCTCTATTTAACTTAAACCTCTTTTTCATTAGACCATCGTATTTGTCGGCTGTATAGCTGTTCATAAAGGAGCCGATAATAGCCATAAAGCCGATAAATAAAGAGAGAATGCTATCCCTCAAGATAAAGGTATGATAAGTTAAACCAAAAAGTAGAAACGCATCGGCATACCGATCTAAAACAGCATCAAACCATCCGCCAAAATCGCTTTCTTTGTATTTCAATCTTGCCACTTCTCCATCGCAGCCGTCAACAATAGATGATATTTGTGCCAGAATACCGCCAGCAAGAAGGGTAATATAGCCACCAAAAAAGAAAAGAGTTGCGGATATTAAAGAAAGAGTAAAGGAGAAGACCGATATCTGATTTGGAGTAATATCGGTTCTTATAAGATACTTTGTAATTTTAGTAGATAAGGGTCTATTAAGATATCTTGAGAGAGGACCATCGGAAGGTTTCTTTAATTTATCAATCAAACACCTTTCAGCTTTTTGAAAGGCTTTTTCATCATCTACATCTATCCAGAAACTGTTTTTGATGTCAAATGCTTTAACCTTCCCTTCCTCGGCCAGTATCTTTATTGCTCCAGAAAGAGAGCTGTCATTATTGCGGCTAATACTTGTTTTTATTGCTGGAAAGATTGACGGTGAACATAAAAAAATTCCCGTATCATAGGCATTGTACCTTATAATACCCTTGCCTATGTCAATAACTTTGCCCTTATTAATGAACACTCTGGTAACATCCTCAATGTCGACTAAACGATTTGAGTTTGTGTGATAATCAACAGCTAATATAACCTCTCCCTTTTGCACCTGCTCATTTCTTAGTTGTTTGGGGATATTTTCATCAAAGATATGATCACCCATTAGTAAGATAAAATTCTCATTTAATAGTTTTTCTGCTTTAAGAACGGATATACCGTTCCCCTTTTCCCATTCCTCATTTATGATGTGGGTTATCTTTATATTTCTTTTCTTACTAAGATTATCTAAAAAGAGTCTAACCTTTTCACTATTGTACCCCGTTACTACATAGAAATTGGTTACCCCGCTTCTCTTTAAAGTCAATATCACTCGCTCGATGAGAGCTAACCCCAGAAGAGGAACAAGCGGTTTTGAGGTTCCCCTGGTTGATAATCTACTCCCTTTGCCAGCAGCAATAATTAAGGACTTCATTAGCTTAACTTTTTCCTCTAAGCGACTTATTCAAGATAGCCTTATCTATAGTATATTATTATGCTCATTTGAAATCTCTTTATTTTCCATTATACTTATTTTTGAGAAGATTTCAAGTTAAAATTATGATAAATTTTTTGGTTCCATAAGGTCTGGAACATTTCATTTAATGCGATAGGTTGAAGTATTCTTTAAATCAGATATAATAACAAATTAGTGAATAGTAAGCAGTAAAAAACTCAAAGTTTCACCATTCGCTAAAAGGGCAGCCTCAACGCACAGACTATCTTGAATGTTTGGGGAGGATTTAATTTATGAAGCTTGTAAGTGCTTGTTTGTTGGGAATAAGATGTGCCTGGGACGGAAATGATAGATGCAAAAATAGAAGAGTAATAGAGCTTTTAAAAAAAGAGGTTTTGATTCCCATCTGTCCTGAGCAATTAGGGGGACTCCGAACTCCACGAATTCCTCAAGAAATTCAGAAAGGCACCGGAAGTGATGTTTTAGATGGAAAAGGTATAGTTAAAAATAAGGCTGGTGAAGATGTTACTGCAGAGTTTATAAGGGGAGCAGAGGAAGCCCTGAAGATTGCAGAGCAATACAACATTAAAGAATTTATTGCAAAGTCTAAAAGCCCTTCTTGTAGTTCTGATTTTATATACGATGGAAGTTTTTCAAGAAAATTAATCAAGGGAGATGGGGTAACTACCGCCTTATTTAAAAGAAACGGAATTAAAGTAATTAGTGAGAATGAGATATGATTTAATCCCATTTTTTTCAAAAATTGACAGGTAGAGTTAATGGTATTATGAATAAATAGATTAAGAATTTAATTTGGAGTCTATTTTAAAATGATTGAAGTGAGAAAATCGGGCGTAGATAGGAGAAAGTTTAAAGGAGTTATTTTTGATTTAGATGAAGTAGTGGTGAAATCCTGCCTCGATTTTAAACTCATAAGAAGAGAAATTTTTGGTTCTGATTTTAATAGACCCCTGCTTGAGGAGATAAAAAAGATAAGCGACCCCAAAGAACGGAACCGAGCCTGGAAAATTTTAGAAAAATATGAGAGAGAAGCTGCTTTAACATCTAAACTTAATGAACATCTTCCCCTGCTTATAGAAAAATTAAATAAGAAAAACATTAAAATCTCTATTGTAACCAGAAATAGCAGAGAATCGGTAGAGATTGTTAAGGATAGATTCAAGCTAAATTTTGATTTTATCGTCACCAGAGACGATGCTCTGCCTAAACCAGCCAAAGAGCCGGTGCTTCTGGCTTGCAAGAAAATGGAGCTGAAACCTGAGAATGTAATATTTATTGGAGACTACGAGTTTGATATGATATCAGGTAAAGAAGCAGGAGTGGTGCCCGTTTTATTAAAAAATAGCAGACAACCTTTTTCTCAAAATGCCGATATTATCGTAGATTCTCTTAAAGATGTTCTTAAAATAATTAATCCGGAAGAAAAAAGTGAAAATTAGAAATATTTTAATCTCTATTTTGGTTCTTTTTCAATCTTTTCATTTTATAACTATGTCTATTGCCTCAGAATCTATGAGCACCTCTTCCCCGGTCAGACCTTTTATTAAAAGTTTGTCAATTGTCTCCAGCACCGGAGGGAATATTCCCGATGATGAAAATAAGATAGTTGGATATAAAGATGAAGTGAATTTATTTGCTGTAATAAGGGATGGGGAGGGGAATTATTATCTGGGATACGATGATTATTTACCTGATAAAGTACGTTTAATAAGAGCGAAACTCAAAGAACTCTTAATGGTAGGGGAAGGAATTTACTCTATAGATAAGGGGTCCCTTAAAAGATGGAATAGGGAAAAATGGGGAGAGTTATCTTTCAGGTGGTACAAAGTAGTGCCAAAAATGGCACCTTCTCATCCTAGCTCGAAGTATAAATGGTATTCAAATGTTTTCACCGAATATCCTGATGAAGGGGTATGGAGCGGGTTCGATATTATAGAATACAAACAGGAGCTTTTATCTGAAAAGAGCTGGCGAATACACTTACCAAGAGAAGCAGGAACGGTTAGATTTAGAGTAGAGGTAGACTGTAATGGAAGGAGAGTCTCCTCCCCCGGAAGGAAGAGCTCTTCACAACCAAGTGGTATCGCCGCTCAAGATTATGATAAGGGCATTAAACCTACGGTGCATAAAATCAGCAGGTTTTCTAATCATGAAAATAGACTGATAAGATATATTGAAGCTTTTAAGGGAGTTCCCTGGTGCTGGGGAGCAGAGTATAAAAAAGAGAAAGAGCTCACTACACATCAATCCGAGCTCTCTAATCCTATTTGTATAGAATGTTCAGATTTAGTAATTGCTGCCTTAAGAGCTATAGGAAATGAAAATCTCCGCTATACCACCGCTGATGAGCTGGCGAGGGGAAAGTATACTAAACCCATAGATGAAAGAGTTTTTACATACCTTATTCTTGATCTTTTTCAAGGCTGGATTCCCAGAGGAATAGTCTTTCATAATAATGATTTTTATCTTTGTGGCAAGGAAAAAATCCAGATCCGTGACCGCAATTTCAAAGTAAAAAAAGAGATTGAAGAGCCTTGTTCTAATTATATGGATATCGCCATTTCTAAGGATGATAAAATCTATCTGATAGGTGAGGCAGAAAATAGAGAAAGGGAGATACAGGTCCTTAATTTTCAGGGAAAGGAGGAGATGCATTTTAATTTAAAAGTTGAACGGAGTATAGAATTAGGAGAAGAGATTTATACTAAAGAATTTTTAGTAAGACCGGAAGGAATCGATATCTCCCAGGAAAGCGATGAGATATATCTATTATCTTCTGATGAGGTTTATATCCTTGATTTAAATGGAAAATTAAAGAGGAGAATTAGATTAAAAGACCTTTATGGCTTTTTTGTTCCCACAGGAGATCTTGCTGTGAGGGGAGATTTAATTTATGTTCCCGTTTATGATAAAAAAATCCTGGTTTACAATATGAAGGGTGAGGTAGTAAATAAGATAGTAATGAAAGATGTTGTCTTTGGACTCGATGCGTACGATAATAAATTTTGCGTAGTACATATGAGTCCTCTTCAGGTTCTTCTCTATAAATTGGATGGGAGTTTTTTAGAAGATTTTCGAAAAGCAATTGTTGATGAAAGTGGTGAGAAAGTTATTATTCCCATTGGTGAATCAGAGAATGCCTTACATATAGGAGACCTTATTATGACTGGCGAGGAAGAGGTGGAAAACTTCAGTCATACAATGCTTCTTTACGGGGATTCTAATTCCAACGGTTTTCTGGATGGAGAAGATAAAGTCATCTACGCTGGTCATAAAGGAGTTATGATTAGCCCCTTGGAAGAAAAGTTAAGAGGAAGAGACTTTACTCTTAGAAGATTTGATGCGTCTTTAATGAGATAGGGGCATCCAGTGCTGGTTTTTCAGAAATTTGTTGAAGATGTCATATCTAATACCAGACTTCTCACATTACCGAGGGAACTGTATAGAGAGGTTGTAAAAGTCAGAAAAAGAAGGAGATAACCATGGAAAAGATATACGTATTTAAGGTCGCTTTAAAGTATCGAAAAGGACTCTGGCGTCGGATTGAGATTAAGGGTAACCAGACACTTGGCGATTTTGACTATGTTATTCGCGGGGCATTCAATCATGACCTAGGGGATCATCTGAGCGAGTTCTTTTCAGGTCAAGTGTGGCGATCCAAAGGCTTCGGCGAGATCGAGCCGGGTGGGAGTGGTAGTGGTGCTGGGAAGAAGATTGCCAAACTTGGAATCTCTGAAGGTGATAAATTAAGGTATGTCTATGATTTTGGCGATGATATTCGACATGTTGTTACGCTGGAGAAAATTGTAGAACCAGAACAGGGGGCTAAGTATCCTCGCGTAACTTCCCAAAATAAACCCAGGTATCGCTACTGTGAGATGTGCAAGAATAAAGGGAAGAAGACAATTGCTACGTGGATATGCCTTGAATGTTCCCAGGAGAGGGGGAGGAGAGTACTTTTATGTGAGGATTGTTTGATGAAAGAACATGAGGATCACTATGCTGATGAAATACTTTACTAATAATACATCTTTTGGGAATCACTAATGGTAGATTTAATGAGTCTTTTTGACAAAATTGTTTGTTAATATATAATGCGTAAGATTTATAGGTTTTAACTGCGAGATTAGGATGCAAGAAAATAGATTTCAGTTAGTTACGGATCTTGAACCTCAAGGAGACCAACCCCAGGCAATTAAGAAATTATCGGAAGGGGTAGAAAAAGGATTAAAAGAGCAGACTTTGATCGGGGTTACCGGTTCTGGCAAGACATTTACTATGGCTTGCATCATAGAAGAAGTACAAAAACCGACCCTGGTTATCTCTCACAATAAAACTTTAGCTGCTCAATTATTCAGTGAGTTCTCCTCATTATTTCCCCATAATAGGGTGGAGTATTTTGTCTCCTATTATGATTATTATCAACCCGAAGCTTATGTGCCTCAAACTGATACCTACATAGAAAAAGATGCTTCCATTAATGATAAAATAGATAGAATGCGCCATTCAGCTACCCGTTCTTTGATAGAATGCAGGGACACTATAATTGTAGCCAGCGTCTCCTGCATTTATGGATTGGGTTCCCCCAGAGATTATAAAGAGATGCTCCTGAGGGTTAAAGTGGGAGAAGAAATGGAGAGAGCAAAAATCTTAAAAAAATTGGTAGAGATAAGATACGAGCGTAACGACATCGATTTTTCTCGAGGAAAGTTTAGAGTGAGAGGAGATGTAATTGACATCTTTCCAGCTTATGAAGAGGAGGCTGTAAGAATAGAGTTATGGGGGGATGAGGTTGAAAAAATCTCTCTCTTTGACCCTTTAAGCAGGAATACTCAGCGCACTCTTGATGAGGTCTACATTTATCCAGCCACTCACTATTTAGCTCCCCCTGATAAGTTAACCTATGCTCTGGAATCCATAGAAAAAGAGCTTAAACAGAGATTAAACCAGCTTCACGCGGAGAAAAAACTTTTAGAGGCTCAAAGGTTAGAAACGAGAACTAATTATGACCTGGAAATGATAAGGGAGGTAGGGTATTGTCCGGGAATAGAAAATTACTCTCGTCATTTTTCAGGAAGAGCTCCCGGGGAACGTCCTTTCTGCCTTCTCGACTATTTTCCAAAAGATTATCTTCTTTTCATTGATGAATCCCATCAGACTCTTCCTCAACTTCATGCGATGTATGGGGGAGATAAATCTCGTAAGGATAATCTGGTGAAATATGGATTTCGTCTTCCATCTGCTTATGATAACCGACCTTTAAAGTTCGGTGAATTTGAGAGCTTGATAAACAAACTCATCTATGTTTCTGCTACTCCTTCTATTTATGAGTTAAAAATAAGCTCGCAAGTAGTTGAGCAACTTATTCGTCCCACAGGACTGGTAGACCCAAAAGTCAGAGTAAAATCTGCCTCTCATCCTATAGATGACCTATTGAGCGAAATTAATAGATGCGTGGAAAAAAAACAGAGAGTTCTGGTGACTACCTTAACTAAAAGAATGGCTGAGGACCTTACTGAATATTTAGAAGATTTGGAAATAAGAGTAAGATATATTCATTCCGAGGTAGAAACTATAGAGCGAACAAAGATTTTAAGAGAATTAAGGTTGGGAAAATTTGATGTGTTAGTAGGTATTAATCTTCTGCGTGAGGGATTGGACCTGCCAGAGGTATCATTGGTAGCTATATTGGATGCAGACAAAGAAGGTTTTCTCCGTTCAGAAACATCACTAATTCAAACTGCAGGAAGAGCAGCGAGAAATATAGAAGGAGAAGTAATTCTTTACGCTGATGAGATAACTTCCTCCATCAAAAGGGCTTTAGAGGAGACTAACAGGAGAAGAGAAATTCAACTACAATACAACCGTGAGCATAATATTACTCCAAAGACAATTCAAAAGTCTATCCTGGCTGATATTCAAACCTATACTATGGATAAATATGAAAAAATGGCTGTGGGAGAAGAAAAGATAGAATATACTAACCTTTCAGAAATTCCTCGTTTAATAAAAGTTTTAGAAAAGAAGATGAGAGAAGCGGCGGATAATCTTGAATTTGAAAGAGCGGGTGAGTTTCGAGATAGAATAAGAGAATTAAAAAGGAGAAAAATAAAATTAAAAAATTAAAGTCGGGTAGTTAATAAAAAATATTCACAATTATCGATTACAAAAAGGAGGATGATGATATGTCGTATGGTTTTGGATTAGCTCTATTAGGAGCAGCTTTAGCAGTAGGATTATCCGGGGTAGGTTCCGCTATCGGGATAGGTTATGCGGGACAAGCCAGTATAGGAGCAATGACTGAGGACCCAGAAAACTTTGGAAGATATCTTATTCTCACTGCTCTCCCAGGAACACAGGGAATTTACGGTTTTGTTGCCGCTTTTATGTTGATGGTGAAAATTAATCTTTTGGGAGCAACACCTGTTTCACTGACGACTACTCAGGGATGGAGCTTTTTTGTGGCTGGTCTGCCTATAGCCATAGCTGGTTTTGCCTCCGCTATTCATCAGGGAAAAGTCTGTACTGCAGGAGTGGGACTTACTGTGAAAAGGCCAGCTGATTCGATGAAAGCTATGGTCCTCGCTGTATTTGTAGAGTTTTATGCTGTATTGGGACTTCTTATCTCCATTTTCTTAATAAATGGAATAAAGGTTTAAAAAAACAGGATTAGAGGAATAGAGGATTAGAGGATTAGAGGGAAAGACAGAAAAACCAGAAAAACCAGAAAAACCCAAAAAAACAGGATTAAAGGATTAGAGGAATAAAATTGCGCAAGTTCAGAGCCTTGGGGCTATCAAGCGGAGGAAATTAAAAAAGTTTCACAATGTATAAATAGGAGAAGAGAATGGCGCTGGAAGATATTATAAAGAGCATTGAGATGAAATCTTCTCAAGAGATAGATAAAATTAAGAAGGAGGCTGCTGGAGAGAAGGAGAAAATCCTTATTCAAGCAGAAAAAGAAGCTGATAAAATCAAAAATGAGACAAAAGAAGGATTTAAAAAAGAGGGAGAAGATGAAAAGAGGAAAATATTGATAAGAGCCCGAAGTGAAGGGAAAAAAGAGATTCTTAACTTAAAAAGAGAGCTCATTAACGAAGTATTTAAACTGACAGAAAAAGAGATTAGTTCTCCAAATAAAAAAGAGTATTTAGCTTTATTAAAAGACTCTCTTCTTGCTAATATAGACTCCGGGAATGAGGAAATTATATTTTCTCCAAGAGACAAAAAATTAATTGAGGGAGAGTTTATTAATAATTTAAGAAAAAGTTTAAAAAAGAAAGGAGAAAAAATAAAAGTTTCCTATGGACTTGATGGAGAGGAGAAGGGTTTTGTAATTATAAAGGAAGATATGCAGATAAATCGGACCTTTTCCAACTTTTTTTCATTCTTAAGAGAAGAGCTGGAGATAGATGTAGCGAAGAGACTATTTGAGTCAAATTAATAAAGAAGAGTGATGTTAATTCTATTTTTACTTAGTGTAATAGCAATCTCATTATCAGGGGTGATGATGCCGGGACCTGTATTGGCTATAACCATAAAGAGAAGCTATAAATCTCGAGCTGCAGGACCTTTAGTAGCTGTAGGTCACGGAATAATAGAGATTCCCTTAATAATTTCGATATACTTTGGTCTTTCAAGCTTCTTTAAATTAGCCCCGGTGCAAACTTTTATTGGAGTAGTTGGAGGAGGAATGCTAATTTATATGGGAATAAATACGATTAAAACTGGAGATAATACTTACGAGAAGAAAAATTCCTCTCATAACTCAGTAATAAGTGGGATTGTTACAAGTGCCGCTAATCCCTATTTTTTTCTCTGGTGGGCAACTATAGGAGCAGCTCTTATTATTAAGTCCACAGTATTTGGAGTAGTAGGATTTATTCTGTTTATCATTACCCATTGGTTATGCGATTTAGGATGGTACTCAATTGTATCAATTGGTATTCATAAAACGGGAAGCTTTGGAAACAGAAGATTAAACAAGATTATTCTCCATATATGCAGTCTATTATTACTCGGGTTTGGGCTCTGGTTTATAATTTCAGTCATCATAAAGTGAGAAGTTGAAAAAGGAATACAAAAGAGGAGGAGGCAGGTGGAATTTAAAACAGTAAAGATGGAAATCCCCCGGGAGTCTAATATTATCATCGGACAGACTCATTTTATAAAAACAGCGGAAGACCTTTATGAGGAAATGGTCAACTCTGTTCCCGGGATAAAATTTGGAGTC
>JAYEHT010000132.1:0-2766 GCA_034659655.1 Candidatus Aerophobota bacterium
ATTTTGCTCCTACAAGGTCAAAAGCGCAGGTTTCTGAAGCAAAAAGAAAGCTTTTCTTTAATTTACCCATTACTAAAGGTCTAAATCCCTGTGGGTCTCTTGCTCCAATTATTTCCTTATTAGTAAGTATAAGCAGGGAATAAGCTCCTTTCACCTCCCGCAGGGCTTTTAAGAGCGCCTTCCTTTTACCTAAGGATCGGGTAAACTTGGTTAGAAGATGCACAATAACTTCTGTATCCATCGAGGTCTGAAAGATTGACCCTCCGGATTCCAATTTTTCTTTTAACTCTACAGCATTGATGAGATTTCCATTATGGGAAATAGCAATTCCTTCTCCAAAAAAGTTTACCAGCAAAGGCTGAGTATTAGCTATAGTAGAGGTGCCGGCTGTAGAATATCGGTTGTGTCCGATAGCTAAATGTCCGCCAAGAGAATGGAGCGCTTCTTCATTAAAGACTTTATTTACAAGGCCCATTCCTTTGTGGTTGAAAACATTGACCCCGTCAGAAGATACTATCCCTGCACTTTCCTGTCCTCTATGCTGTAGAGCATAGAGTCCGAGGTAGGTCAGCCAACCTGCCTGAGGATGTCCGTATACCCCAAATAAACCGCAATCTTCCTGCAAGTAACCCTCCTTTTTTTATCATTTTATATTCTATTATCTTATCGTCAAGGATATCTCGGGACTTTTCCCCTCCGTCGCTGTATATCCGCTTTGGATTGCTTCTGCTCGTCTTCTCGTTTCGGGAAAAATTTAAACTCGTCGCTTTGCTCCTCAGACAGCAAATTTTTCTTTTTCCTCAACTCGAAGACTCGTTAAGGTAGCTCCTATAAGGCTCCTTCGGGGAAAGTCCCTCGATACTTGTTTCCTGTATGATCAATCAGATATTAAAAACAAAATTTCCTCACTTTAAGTACCTTTAGAAAAGGAGCGATAATAAAGGAGTTCTAACTCATCTACAGAGATATCTATTAATCTCTCTTCATTTCTTTCAATAACCACTCTTTTCCCTCCTACTGTTCCCAGCTTAAAGAAGGGGACATTGTTTCTTTCGGCAAAATCCTTTATCCTGGCGAAATTACCAGGACGACAGGAGACTATGATGCGGGATTGAGCTTCATTAAAAAGTAAGGCATCAACTCTCACTCTCGAGAAATGGAGGATTAAAGGTGAAAGATTAATGAGTGCACCAAGTTTGCGGTCAGGGTTAGAAATACAGCACTCAGCAAGAGCAACAGCTAAACCCCCCTCAGAGCAATCATGTGCAGAATTAATCAAGCCAGCTTCAATTATTTGAATGCAGGTTCTTTGGACTGCTTTTTCTTTCTTTAGATCAATTTTGGGCGGTTCTCCTATCTTAAGATGATGGATTAACTTAAGGTATTCGCTACCTCCTAACTCCTGGCCTAATTCTCCCAGAAGGATAACGGGGTCCCCTTTCTCCTTAAAATTTGGTGTGCAGTAATGACTAACATCATCAAGTAGACCCAGCATTCCCACTACAGGGGTTGGGTCAATGGCTCCCTTAGGGTTCTCATTGTAAAAACTGACGTTTCCTCCGGTTACTGGAGTCTCTAAAATGCGGCAAGCTTCAGCCATTCCCTCAACGCATCTTTTAAATTGCCAGAAAACCTCCCCTCTAATAGGACTTCCAAAATTAAGACAATTAGTAATAGCCAGTGGTTTAGCTCCTACACAGGCAACATTTCTGGCCGCTTCAGCTACAGCAATCTTCCCTCCCTCATAAGGATTAAGGTAAGTATAGCGTCCATTTCCGTCTATGGTTAGAGCAATAGCCTTTTTTGTTCCTTTAATTCGAATAAGGCTGCTATCTGCGCCCGGCAAAAGAATAACATCCGTCCTTACCGTATGATCGTACTGCTGATAAACCCACTGTTTGGAGGAGATAGTTGGCGAATTTAGCAGTTTCTTTAAGACACCATTATAATCACGAGGTTCGGAAAGCTGAGAAACTTTAAAATCTCTTATCCGGGATAAATATTTTGGCTTTTTCTCTTTCCTGATATATACCGGAGCATCCTCTGCCAAGGCTTTTACAGGAATCTGAACTACTACCTTACCCCCATCTAATACCCGGAAAATACCATCATTGGTTACCTGCCCAATGTTAACGGCATGAAGACCCCATTTCTTAAAGACCTTTTTAGCAAGTTCTTCTTTTTCTTTCTTAACAATGAGGAGCATCCTCTCCTGTGATTCTGACAACATTACCTCATAGGGAATCATCCCCTTTTCCCTTTTAGGAACAAGAGAGATATCTATCTGAACCCCACAGCCTCCTCGTGAAGCCGTCTCTGAAGTAGATGAGGTAAGCCCGGCCGCTCCCATATCCTGCATACCTATCACTACCCCCGTCTTTAGAAGCTCCAGACAGGCTTCAAGGAGCAGTTTCTCCCTGAAAGGGTCTCCTATCGGAACAGCAGATCTACCCCTCTCCACCTCATCGGTAAGTTCCTGAGAGGCAAAACTAGCCCCTCCTAAACCATCCCGACCTGTATCTGAGCCTACATAAAGAATAGAGTTCCCCGCTCCAGTTGCTCTTGCCCTGATAAGCTCTTCTTTCTTTGCCACTCCTACGCCCATTACATTGACCAGAGGGTTGCCTTCATAGGTCTCGTCGAAATAGACCTCTCCTCCCACAGTGGGTATCCTAAGGCAATTGGCATATTCAGCAGCTCCCTCTACTACTTTACTAAATAGGTAATGATTGCGGCCCTTATTTAGAGGTCCAAAACGAAGAGAGT
>JAYEHT010000133.1:0-14064 GCA_034659655.1 Candidatus Aerophobota bacterium
TACTATCAAGGCACTTTTTAAACTTGCCGTTAGTAATTTTAGTATATACAAAGATGAATCCTCCAAATCTTTATCAGTTCCTTATTTTCGCAATTTTCATGTCGAAATTTAGTAAACTTACGCTAGATCCTTAAAGAACATAGCACCAAGATATTCTTTTATCAGTTTGTTTTTTTCAAATTCATCTTTTGATAAGACAACTTCTGGAAAACCACCCCATCTCATATAATCAGAAAAATGTTTTTTTGTTATTATCTTCTCTGAACCATAGATAAAACTTTCTCCAAAAGAAATATTCTCTGAAAGAGAAGGTGGTCATCTCAATACTCCAGGTTCGACCCCTTAAAGAGGTGTGGACTTCCAGAGGCATAATCTTAGACGATGAACCGGCTACAAATACATCTATATTTTCCTTTTCTACTGCCCGGCGACAGAATTTCTCCCAATCCTTTATATTTTGAATCTCATCAAGGAAAAATTTTTTCTTTCTGTTTAAAAGGCCGGGGTTCAATTCCAAAAAAGCCTCTTTTAAAATTTCAAACTCATCCGGTTGGAAATTCAATAATCGATCATCCTCAAAATCAATATATAAAGAGGTATCTTTGTACATTTTAAACAAATCAAAAAGTGTAAAGGTCTTTCCGCTTCTCCTCACACCATAAAGTATGATGACCTTATTTAATTTTTCCGGTAAACGAATATTCTCCCTCTTAACTATATCCTTTACCTGATTAGATATAAACTCTCCATTGGACAGAAGTATCTCTTTTAATTTCTCTTTACCTATTATTTATCCTTCCTTTAAGGATAAATGATAAAATATTCATCCTTTTGTCAAGGGGAAGCATCAAATCTCCGGTTTCCTTACCCCCCTTTCTTTTAACAGTGAACTGAACATTTATCGAGTCATTTGACATCCTTCCAAAATAGTAATAAGATGAGGTTAGAGGGAATTGAATGGCTCATAATAAAGTAAAAGAGGTAAGGCTAAGGAAAAGATTAACTCAATACGCTCTGGGTAAAAAAGTGAACAAATCTCACTGGTGGGTCTCCAGAGTAGAAAGAGGATTTACCAGGGCCAGTAAAGATGAGAAGATAAAGATCGCTAAAGCCTTAGAGATTGGAGTAGAGGAAATATTTCCTTAGTAAAATTATAATTAATCTAAGGAGAGGAGTTTAATGTTTTCTTCTTCCAGAGCAAAGATTTTTCTTGCAGTCTTTGTAAGCTGCAGTTTAGTCGTAGAGTTTGCAATTCTTTACTACTTTCTTATTTTAACTCCCAAAAAACCTCCGCTTAAACCTCCCGGAAAATACCTCATAGAAGTTCAAAAGGATAAAGCTCCTGAGTTTATCTTTTCTGATAAAGACCTCGGGGAATTAAGAAAAGCATTCCAGAGGGAGGAAGAGTTTCTCTCTAAAAAAATAACTTATGAGAGAGGTCTTTCCTTTGGTGAAGAGAAAATCTCGCCCTTTCTAATTAAGGAATCAGCACAGCTTCTTTTGGAAACGCTTCAGGAAGCAAAAACAGAGGAGGAGCTCAACAGACTTATAAAGAAGCGCTTTCTCATCTACGAGGCTGCTGGAGAAAAAGGGGAGATTCTTTTCACCGCCTACTATACTCCTGTATATGAGGGGAGCTTAACCAGAGAAGGCCCTTACCGGTGCCCACTCTATCTAAGGCCGAAAGATCTAAAAGTAGCCAACTTAGGGGAGTTTAATCCTTCCCTTGAAGGAGAGAGGATAGTATACAGAATTGATAATTCTCAGAGAGAAATTGTCCCCTACTGGTCCAGAGAGAACATTGTAAAGAATAAGGTCCTGGAAGGACAAAACCTTGAGTTTATCTACCTTAAGGATAGATTAGACAGATTCTACCTGATGATTGAAGGCTCGGGAAAGATAAACCTGAATAATGGAGAAACTTTCTGGGTAAGATACTCAGCATCCAACGGGAGAGTCTATACCAGCCTGGGCAGGAGGTTGGTGAAGGAAGGAGAAATACCTGAAGATAAGCTCTCTATTCAATCGATAAGGGAATACTTCCAGCACCATCCCCACAGGATGGATCAGTATCTTAACCAGAATGAGAGATTCATCTTTTTTACCAGAGATAAGGAGATAAAAGGAGCTGTAGGAGCTGGAGGATGTGAGCTTACCCCCAAAAGGTCTATAGCTATAGATAAGAAAATATTCCCTCTGGGAGCTGTGGCCTACATTGAGTATCCTGAGCCTGAGATTAACAGGGAAGATGAGGTTGTAGGTATAAAGAAAAGGGGCCGATTTGTATTATGTCAGGATACAGGAGGAGCTATTAAAGGTCCAGAGAGGGTAGATGTCTACTTTGGAGAAGGAGAAGAGGCCCTGGCCAAGGCTAAACATCTTAAAGGCAAGGGCAAGCTTTACTTTCTCATAAAAAAGTAGCTCCTTTTTACTGAAAAGAGCGGGTAATCCTCTGTAAAAATTATTTGACCCAAAATAATAATAAGATAAAATGAGATGTTCCAGAAGAAACAAAATTCATAGATATAACGGAGAAAATTAAATGAGCGATTTTGTTCATCTTCACACCCATAGCGATTACAGTCTTCTGGATGGGGCTTGCTCTATCTCTCAGTTGCTTGAGCAGACTTTCAGGTTTAATATGCCTGCCTTAGCTTTAACCGACCATGGAAACCTTTTTGGGGCAATAGATTTTTATAGAAAAGCGAAGAAAGGAGGTATAAAGCCTATCATTGGCTGTGAGGTTTATGTAGCTCCCTCTTCCCGTTTTGAAAAGAAGAGGGGAGGGAAAGAGGTTGTCTCTTATCACCTGACACTTTTAGCTAAGAATAGAAGAGGTTACCAGAACTTGATGGAGCTTGTATCTTCTGGCTTCTTAGAGGGTTTTTACTATAAACCGAGGGTGGATAAAGAAATCCTTTCTCAGAAAAAGGATGGTTTGATAGCTCTTTCTGGCTGCCTGAAAGGGGAGATTCCATATTTACTGGAAAGGGGAGAGATTGATAGGGCAAAGGAAGTCTCTCTTTTTTACCGCGATTTATACAAAGATGATTTCTATTTAGAGATACAAAATCAGGGATTGGAAGAGCAGAAAAAAATCAACCCACTCCTTATAGAGCTATCACAGGAGTTATCCATTCCTCTTGTAGCTACCAATGATGTGCATTATCTTACCAGGGAAGATGCTAAGGCTCAAGATGTTATTCTCTGTATTCAGACGGGAAAAACATTGGAGGATAAAGACCGTCTCCATTTTTCCTCTTCGGAATTCTATTTTCGTTCACCTGCTCAGATGAAAAGAATCTTTTCTGAATTGTCCGAGGCCATCTCCAACAGCATAGTTATTGCTGAGAAGTGTAATCTCGAGTTGGAGTTAGGAAAGGTACATCTTCCCGTATATACTCCTCCCCGGGATTATGACCTTGAAGGATATCTAAAAAAACTCTGTGAGGAGAATCTTCCCAAGCTTTATCCCCATCCTTCTCCCATAATAAAAAAGAGACTTAATTATGAGCTGGAGTTAATCTTTAAGGTAGGTTATGCAGGATACTTTCTCATTGTCTGGGACTTTATCCGCTACGCCAAAGAAAATGGTATCCTCGTTGGTCCTGGTAGAGGCTCTGTAGCCGGGAGTCTGGTTGCCTATCTTTTAGGAATAACCAGTATAGACCCTCTTTCCCACGGGCTCATCTTTGAGAGATTCTTAAATCCTGAAAGAACAGCAATGCCCGATATAGATATTGATATTGAGGACGAGAGGAGAGGAGAGGTAATTGAGTATGTGAGAAGAAGATATGGAAAAGAGAATGTGACTCAAATTATTACCTTTGGAACTATGGCTGCAAGAGCAGCCGTAAGAGATGTAGGAAGAGTATTAGGTATACCTTACGGTAAGGTGGATAGAATAGCAAAGCTTATCCCCTTTAATAGAGAGCTTAAAATAGCCATTGAGGAGAGCCTGGAGTTAAAAGAGTTTATAAAAGAGGATGGGAAGATAAAAACCCTTTTTCAGATTGCTCAAAAAATAGAGGGTTTAACCAGACACGCCTCAACACATGCTGCAGGAGTGGTAATTACACCGGATAAGCTTACCCGATATACCCCTTTATATCGGACTAACAAAAATGAGATAACCACTCAATATGAGATGCATTCTTTAGAAGCCATTGGGCTTTTAAAGATGGATTTTCTTGGCCTTAAGACATTGAATGTGATTAAGAAGACCTTAGAGATGATTAAAAAGCAGAAAGGAGAGAAGATTAATATAGACAACTTATCCCTGAAGGATAGAAAGACCTACCGACTCCTCTCTCGAGGAGAGACTTTAGGGGTATTTCAGATAGAAAGCAGAGGAATGCAGGATCTGGTTAAAAAGTTATCCCCAAATAAATTTGAAGACCTTATCGCTCTTTTAGCTTTATATAGACCTGGCCCCCTTCACAGCGGGATGGTTGATGACTTCATCAATAGAAAACAGGGCAAAGAAGAGGTAAAGTATCTTCATCCAAAGCTCAAACCTATTTTAAAAGAGACCTATGGGGTGATTCTTTACCAGGAACAGGTAATGAGAATTGCCAATGTTATGGCGGGATTTAGCCTGGGAGAGGCGGACATATTGAGAAGAGCTATGGGCAAAAAAGACCTTAAGTTAATGGATGAACAGAGGGAAAAATTTATCCAGGGAACAACAAAAAAAGGGATTGACTCTTCCACAGCTAAACGCATCTTTGAGTTAATATCGTATTTTGCAGGATATGGATTTAATAAGTCACACTCCGCTGGCTATGCTCTTATCTCCTATCAAACAGCGTATCTCAAGGCTAATTATCCCTTAGAATTTATGGCGGCTCTGCTTACCTCAGAAAGAGAAAACACGGATAAACTCACTCTATACATAAACGAGTGTAAGAGAATGGGCATAGAGGTAATCCCTCCTGATATAAATCAATCTAGCTCCAATTTTACAGTAACAGATAATAAGATATGTTTTGGACTGGCAGCTATAAAGAATGTAGGAGAGACAGCCATCTCTTCCATTATTGAAGAGAGAGAAAAAAGAGGAAATTTTACTTCTGCTTTTGATTTCTGCAAAAGAGTTGACCTGAGAGTAGTAAACAAGAGAGTGATAGAGAGTCTGATTAAGTGTGGAGCTTTCAGCTCTGTAGGCGGCTATCGCTCCCAAAATTTAGCAGTTATAGACCAGGCTGCAGAACAGGGCGCCCGTGCTCAAAAGGAGAGAGAAACAGGACAACTCTCTTTTTTGGGAGATTTAGAAGGGGAGAGGGGAGCTTCTGATGAAGAAAGATTACCAAAAATAGAGGAAGTTTCCGCTAAAAGAAAGTTAATCTGGGAAAAAGAGCTCCTGGGAATTTATGTAAGCGGACATCCTCTTGATAAATACCAGAAGAGAATAACCCATTACAAGGCTAACTCTATTCAAGATTTAAAGCAGATGAGAGATAATAATAGAGTAAAAATCGTAGGAGTAATAAACAGTGTTGCTTCAAAAAGGGATAAAAAGGGAGGGAGGATGGCTATTTTTACCCTTGAAGATTTAACCTCCGAGGTAGATGTGATTACATTTTCTACTGTTTTTGAAAAATACTCTTCCTCTTTAAGAAAAAATGAGATTGTTCTTGTTAAAGGTAAAGTAGACGCCTCCACCGAATCTACAAAAGTAATTGCCGATGAGATAGCTTCTTTTCCTGAACTTAAAGAGATTGCTCATAATCTTCATATTAAGATAGGGAAGAAGGGATGGGAGGAGAAAAATCTTTTAAAATTAAAGGATGTTCTCTCTTCATATAAGGGAGATTATTCTCTCTGTTTACACTTTATAGATTCTCCCCACAGGGAAGTCATTCTCAAATCAAAATCACTGAAGATCGATTTTTCTGATTCCTTAATTTCTGAGGTAGAAGATTTTTTAGGAGAGAAGTGTGTATGGTTGAGCGAGGAATGAGAAAAATAAGAGCTCATCTCTGGATTAAAGGAAGAGTGCAGGGAGTATTTTTTAGAAGTAGTGCCTGGAGAATAGCTCAAAATTTAGGCATTACAGGATGGATTAAAAATAGATGGGATGGGAGAGTAGAGGCTGTTTTTGAGGGGGAAGAGAAAGCCGTTCAAAAGATGATTGACTGGTCTCAAAAAGGACCCCCTGCGGCTATAGTTGAAGATATTCAGGTAAAATGGGAAGAGCCGACAGGAAGTTTTGATAGTTTTTCTCCACATTAATACTTTCCTGATATTATCAAAGAAGGAAATTCCCTGAGAGAAGATATTATATAGTCAGGCTGATGAGAGGGAGGAGCTTTTTTTAAATCTTCTCTTCTTGTAATTCCCGAAAGAACGAGAACAGTAACTGCTCCCGCTCTTTTCCCTGCTAAAATATCTGTTTCCAGCCTATCTCCTATGAGAATGGTATCCTCAGGTGAATAACCCCTTTTCTTCATCACTGTCTCAATCCCGAAGGTTTCGGGTTTGCCCAGGAGGAGAGGAGACTTCCCGGTAGAAGCTTCAATAGCTTTGATTATTGCTCCGGCACCGGGAAGAGTTCCCTCTTCTACAGGAAAAGTTAAGTCTATATTGGTAGCTATGAATTTAGCTCCCTTTAAAATAGCCTTATGGGCAAGGCAGAGTTTTTCAAAGTTAAATTTCCAATCCATTCCTGCTACAACATAGCTTGCCTCTTCTGGATTTGAAGTAATTTTTACCTTCGCTTCCTTCAATTCTTCAAACAATCCTTCTTCTCCGATAACCAATACTTTACCATTCTTTCTTTCTTCATTCTCTGTAAAATAGATTGCTGCTAAATAGGAAGAAGGAAAAAAATTGACAGGATGAGTCCTAATTCCTAAGCGAGTAAATCTTTTTACATATCCAGACCTGCTAAGCGTCGAGTTATTACTAAGAAAACAGATCTCCTCCCCTCTCTCTTTTAGAAAGCTTAAAGCTTGCTCTGCCCCCGGTAGAAGTTTCTCCCCTCCTCGATAAATCACTCCATCTAAATCAAAAATATAAAGGCTCATCTTAAGTATCCCTTAAAGTCTCCAGCTCTTCGTTATCAATGGAAAGAGCAGAAATAGATATTTTTCTTCCCTCAGGCACTCTATAATATTCTACAGTTGTTTTATTTAAAGGACTATCACTATACCGGCCAATAATGGAAGCAGCTTTAAAAATTACCTCTCCCTCTTCCCCTCTTAAAAGACCGGCTGGTCCAGGAAAGCCTACCACTCGAAAGCAGAGATCACCCTCTAAGGCTAATTGAAGAATTTTCTTATTTTCTTCTTCGTCTCTCCCCACAATCAGTTTAGTGCTTTCTCCTAAACAAAAGTGTCTTCCTACTTTAAGCAACTCTACCTCATTAATGCTTAATCTTCCTCTTGTTAATAGGTTCTTAATTCTCCGGGAGAAAATGGGGTCGGTAAGAAGACATCCCCCTGCCGGGGAAGAGTATTGCTTAATATTTAACTCCTGGGCTAACTTTAGCTGAGTAGTTCGTCCTCTCCCCTTTATCCCTAAAAGAAGCTCCCTTTTCACCCATCCTTCCCTTTCAGGAAGAGTGGGAGATAAATTTTTAGCGGTGAGAGGACGCAAAAGATAATCTCCGTATCCCGACTCTTTTCCTATCATATTCAAAGCCGCTCTATTCTGTGATTTAGGCCTCTCCCCTAAGACTTCTCCTGTAATCAAGAAAGAGGCTTCCCTCTCTTTCATTAAAGAGCCTGCCTTTTTTATCATAAGGAGATGACAATCTATACAGGGATTGGCTCCTTTTCCAAAACCATGGGGAGGAAACTTAAGTAAACAAAAAATATCCCTGGTGATATCTACTGTCCAAAGAGGAATATTTAACTCTTGTGCAGATTCTTCTGCTTTTTCTGCATTAAAAAAGGGAGAGGTGAAGCACACCCCTTCCACTTCAATCCCCTGTTTTTGAATAAATCTTGTGGAGAGGTTGCTGTCCAACCCTCCTGAAAATAGACTTAGTGCCTTTCTTTTCATAAGCTCCTGCTATTTCTATTTACCCGGTTAGATAAGCTTTTCTATCTAACAGGGTTTACTATCTGATGGGTTCTAACAATCAACTTACTTATCTGAAGAGTCCTTCTCTTTCGAATTATTGTCATAGGTTGGATATTCAAAGTTTAAACAACAGCGTAATCTGCCGCATATACCAGAAATTTTCGAAGAGATAAGGGGAAGATTCTGAACTCGAGCTTTTTCTAAATTTACCGAGTCCAGCTTTCCGCATTTTTTGCTCAAAAAAGATGCACAGCATACCTCTCTTCCACATATCCCGCATCCAACCAAGAGTTTAGCCTCATCTCTTACCCCAATCTGCTGCATCTGTATTCTCACTTTAAACATTTTCGCTAAATCCTTAACCAGAGCTCTAAAATCTACCCTCTCTTTAGCAGTGTAGTAAAGAGTAATTTGGTTGATCTCCAGAGGATAGCTAACTTTTACCAATTCCATAGATAATTCATAATGAGTAATTTTCTTTAAAGCCACCTGGAAAGCTTTTTTTTCTATTTCCCTGCGGCGGTCGAATTCCTGTTTATCCCTTAAGCTTGCTTTTCTTATTTTCTCTGGAGGAGACTTTTCTCCCTTCAAGGAAGCGATAAACTTTACTCTCCCTATTTTTGTCGCCTCATTCTTTTTGAATGAACACCACTCTTCCTTTTCAAAATCCGAACGATTACTAAAAACATAGGTTATTTTCTTCTCCGGGTAAACTTCAATCCCTATTAAATTCATTTTGTCCCTTCTCTTACTTCACCTGAAGCTCTGCAAAATCTGCTATCCAGGTAAAAATTTTTCCTATATTATTCAACAAAGAGAGGCGGTTTGCTCTCAAATTTCGATTTTCATCCATTACCAGCACCCCTTCAAAGAAATTGTGAATAGCATCCTTTAAGGTAGATACTCTTTCGTATGCTTTTATATATTCCTGCTCATCTAAAAGCTCTTCTACTTCCTTTTCTATTTTTTCCCACAAACGGTAAAGGGCTTTCTCTTCTTCTGTTATCAGAAGATTCTCCTCAGTTTTTTCTGGTATATTTATACTCCAACGCTTAGCCTGTTTTAGTATATTAAGCAGTCTAACGATGGCTATTACCTCATCCTTGAATTCTTTTCTCCGGGAGACTTTCTGAAGAGCCTCCCCCCTTTTAAGGGTATCATTTATATCGTCAAATCCGATTTTCAGAACAGCCTTAATTTGATTGGTTTCCGTCCCTCTATCCTTAAGCAGATTCGCCACTCTTGCTTTAAAAAACTCTTTCAAAGAGGAGCTTACATTTTCATCATCAATTTTATAAACCTTCAGACACTCCTTAATCAAGTAATCCAGGGATATTCTCCATTCTCTGTTGACAATTATATCCACTACTCCCTGAGCTTCCCTTCGCAGGCCCCAGGGGTCCTCCGAGCCGGAAGGAGTAAGTCCTGCCCAAAAAGAGCCTACCAGAGTATCTATTTTATCAATAAGGGCTAAGATTGCCCCCTCCTCTGTCTGAGGAAGCCTGTCCCCGCTAATTCGAGGAAGCCTATGTTCAAAAATTGCCTCGGCTACTAAAGGCTCCTCACCAGAATAAAGAGCGTATTCTTTACCCATTATCCCCTGTAAGTTAGGAAACTCCTTAACTATTTGAGTAAGAAGATCGGCTTTGCAAAGATATGCCGCCTCTTTTACCCTTCTTTTAACATCCTCATCTTTTTTTAAAAAAAGAGCGAAGCTTTCTCCTAATTGAGTTAATCTTAGAGTCTTATCGTAGTAACTGCCCAATTTCTTATGGACCACTATCTCCTTAAGAGAGGTAACCTTTTCTCTCAAAGGGCTCTTTTTATCTTCTTCAAGGAAAAAAATGGCGTCGGTTAAACGAGCATTAAGAACTCTCTGATTTCCCTCTACTACTCCCTTTAAATATCTATTATCTCCCTCTCTTACCCCCAGAAAATAAGGGAGAGCTCTTTCATTTTCATCTACAACAGAAAAATGCTTTTGATAATCCCTTAAACAAGCTCTAAGAACAGGGGAGGGAAGATGAAGAAATTGATGGTCAAATTCCCCTAAGAACAGCGTAGGATACTCCACCAGATAGGTTACTTCCTCTAATAATTCCTCATCTTCTGCCACCATTGCTTGATAACCCTTTTCCTTAAGAGAGGAGATTATTTTATTTATTTGGCGAAGAATAAAGCTTCTTCGCTCTTCTGGATCTACAATTACCCAGTTTTCTCTTAAAAGAGAAAAATACTCCTCAGCCTCATCAATAGACATTGGAGAAGGGGAAAGATAGTGATGCCCCTCGGTTTTTCTACCAGATGTTACCCCGGCGATTTCAAATTGCACAACCTCTTTTCCGAAAAGAGCTAAAATTGACCTTATAGGGCGTCCAAAATAGAAGTCTCCTTCTCCCCACCTCATTGCTCTTGAAAAATGTAAGGAGTTGATGAGCTCAATAAAAAGAGAGGGAAGAACATTTAGTGTATCTTTACCTTTTGTTCTTCTCTTTATATAAACATATTCTCCTTTTTCTAACTTTTTAATTCCTATATCCTCCTCTTTTACTCCCTTAGCCTTTATATATCTTTCTCCGTCAGGGGTAAGGTTATTATTTTCCTCCAGGACAACTTTTTTTGGGGGACCCATCTCCTCATCTACTTTATCTTTCTGTCGCTCAGCTAATTTCTCCACCCAGAGAACAAGGCGACGAGAACTACCAAAGGTTAATATTCTCTCATAATCCAATCGAGAAGAGACAAAGAGTCTTTCGCTATTCTCTTTAAGTTGAGCTAAAATTCCTTTAACTAACAAGGGGGGAAGTTCTTCGATCCCTATCTCTAAAAGCAGTCTCCTATGCATCTGAATTTTCTCTTTCTAAAAAAAGTTTAGCGCATTGATTAGCCAGGCGACGCACTCTTTGAATAAACCTCTCTCTTTCACTGACCCCCAAAGCTCCTCGGGCATCCAGTTGATTAAAAGTATGGGAACACTTGAGAACATAATCATATGCCGGTAGACAAAGCTTTTTATGAAGAAGCCTTTCTGCTTCTCTCTCGTATATATGAAATAGTTGAAGCTGAATGGGAGGTTCTATCTCCTGAAAATTGTAGCGTGAGAATTCTCTCTCACTTTCATATTGAATATCTCTATACTTCACCTTAGAGTTCCACTGCAAGTCAAAAACATTCTCCACTTTTTGAATGCACATTGCAATCCGTTCCAAACCATAAGTGAGTTCCACAGGGATAAGCTTTAAATCAAAGCCTCCCGCTTGTTGAAAGTAAGTAAATTGGGTAATTTCCATTCCATCCATTCTTACCTCCCACCCCACTCCCCATGCTCCTAAGGTTGGAGATTCCCAGTTATCCTCGATAAATTTAATATCATGATGAAGAGGCTGAATCCCCAATTTCTCGAGACTCCCTATATAGGTAGACTGAATATCATCGGGAGAAGGTTTAATGATAACCTGATATTGATAGTGGAGTCTAAGACGATGAGGATTCTCTCCGTAACGACCATCTGTAGGGCGACGAGATGGCTCTACATAAGCGGCACGCCAGGGTCGGGAGCCCAATGCTCTTAGAAAAGTGGCCGAATTAAAAGTCCCTGCCCCTTTTTCTACATCATAGGGTTGAAGAATCAGACATCCCTGCCTCTTCCAGTATTCCTGAAGGGTAGATATAATCTCTTCAAACTCCATTTCTACCTCTTTTAAAATATTTCCGACAACTTTTTTGATTATAGACTCTGCAAAGGAAAAGTCAAGAATATCTCGGGACTTCTCCCTCACCGCCAGAGTATATCCGCTTTAGATTATTTCTGCTTAAGGTAGCTCCTATAAGGCTCCTTCGGGGAAAGTCCCTCAATAGCCGCATAAATCCTGAACTAATACTTTCTTATAATGATCAAGTGAATGAAGGATTAGAGGCTATAAGCTATCAGCTATGAGTCATGAGTTGATTTTCTGTTTTAAACTATTATAATGATAATAAACTGATATCTAGATTAACAAGTTAATTATTTTCGTTTCTCATAACAAATCGAGAAGATTTAGAAGCATCAAATGAGAATACGGAGGTGATAGACTATGAAAAAAGAAGAAAAATTTCTTGAACGCATTTCCTCAAACCCTGACATCTGTCATGGAAAACCTTGTATAAAAGGTACCCGAATCCCTGTTTACATAATCATCTCGCTGGTTGGTGAGGGCATAAGTATAGAAGAGATCATTAACGATTATCCTTCACTAACACCGGAGGATATTAAAGCTGCCATTCAATACGCAGCAAAACTCTGCGAATATGAGGCTTATGCAATATGAAAATTCGTTTTTTACCCCTTGGAGTAAAGTAATTTAGTCGTTCTCTCAAATAGTAAAATCAACAGGAGAAAATGTGATGGAGGCTTATACTGTAAAAGAAGTAGCGGAGAGCTTTAAGGTCTATCCCTTCATTATAACTCGCTGCGCTCGAGAGGGGAAAATTCCAGCTTTTAAAGTAGGCAAACAATGGAGGTTTGATAAATTAGAGATAGAAAAGTGGAGAAAAAGACAGAGAAGGACAAATAAATACTACCCATTTCAATATACGTCACGGGCTAACGTCCTTGCCCTTCGGGATATTGCTCCCTTTAGTCGCAACCTCTTATATGCTGGGAATGTTAGGGGAAATCCGAATATACTATAAAGGAGATATAGCATACGATGATATCCGAAAACGATATGAGGATAATATTAACTTACGCGAAAAAATACAAATTGACAAAAGTTATTCTTTTCGGCTCATCGAAAGAAAGACCAGATGCAAGAGATATAGATATAGGCGTGAGGGGTATAGCTCCTGAATTATTTTTCGATTTTTGTTGGGAGTTATATAGAGACTTATCCAAACCCATTGATGTTATTGATCTAAGCAAAGATTGTTTATTTAATAAACTTATAGAAAAAGATGGGTTGGTGTTATATGGCTAATATAAAAGAAAAGATTTATGCAGAGATGGAAAACATTACAAAAGTTTTAATCGAGTTAGAAAAGGTGAAAGATAGACCTAACAAGGAACTTGTAGTTCTTGCGGGAATAGGAGCATATCTTCAAAACCTCTATACAGGGATGGAAAATATTTTGAAACAATTATTATCATACAAGAGGATATCAATACCCAACACGTCCACATGGCACAAAGATTTATTGAATTTGGCTGTTGAACATAATTTTATAACAAAGAAAGCAGCAGACAAAATAGGTAAATATCTATTCTTTCGACATTTCTTTACGCATGCTTACGGTTTCCTCTTAGATAAAGAAAAATTAAATCCTTTAGTGAACAACATCCACGATGTTTATTCTGAGTTCAAAAGAGAAATAGATAAATATCTCACAAAGATTGAAGAATGAACTTTTAACAGCCATCGCGTTGAGGTTATAACTATTCGGAACGGAAAAAAACGCCTTGAAGCATCTTTTGATAGTCCAAAGAAGAAACTCCGCCAAGGCGATATAATTCGTCCTGACCGGGAGGGGAAAATTCCAGCTTTTAAAGTAGGCAGACAATGAAAGTTTGATAAATTAGAGATAGAAAAGTGGAGAAAAAGACAGAGAAGAACAATGAAATAACATTTTGTAACAAAGGTAGAAATTATGAGAAAAAAATATAAAGAAATTAAAGAGCGCACTGTGATAGCTTCAGAATCAAATGTTGTGAGAGAACAACTGTTCCTTCTGGAAACTTATAGAAGCAAAACCACTGAGTCAAAGCAAGGAGATATCATTGTTTATATGGGAGATGTAAATAAGACCCTGAGTCTACTACCCGAGAGTATTGTAGATTGTGTCATAACAAGTCCTCCTTATTGGAAACAGCGGGATTACAAAAATCCTCAACAAATTGGGCAAGAGGATTCTTATCTAGAATATATAAAAAGGCTTGTGGATGTGTTTAATGTAATGAAAAGGGTATTGAAACCCACAGGAACCTTTTTCTTAAATGTAGGATATAAATATCAAAATAAAGAGTTATTACTAATACCCGAATTGTTGACCTGTGAACTT
>JAYEHT010000134.1:0-2750 GCA_034659655.1 Candidatus Aerophobota bacterium
ACATAAGAGAAAGAATACCCTTTAGCTGGCTAGAGATACATCCGGATAACGATGATACCTTCATCAACTGGCACCTGGTAAGATACGCTGAGGCTGAAAAGATTGGATTTTCCCGATCAAGACCCTATAAGAAAAATGATAACTGCTTCGTTGAACAGAAGAACTCAACTCATATTAGAAGTGTCTTCGGACATCTAAGATACGATACAGAGAAAGAGATTGAAATTATCAACAGTCTTTATCGAAACGAACTGGGATTATACAAGAACTTCTTTCAACCAGTGATGAAGCTGAAGGAAAAGACCCGAGTGAAGGGGAAAGTTCATAGAAAGTACGATATTCCTAAAACCCCTTATCGGAGACTGATGGAATCGGGTCAGATTTCAGAGAAGGAAAAGAAACAGCTACAAGATCTTTACCAGAGTCTCAATCCTGCAGAATTGAAGAGAAAGATCGATAAAAAGGTTCATAAGCTCTATAAAGCTTATGAAGAGAAAAATGGGAGAGATAAAATTTCTCCCTTTAAAAAACAGACACCTCATATAGATAAGAAAAGTTACTTTTTAAATGACTTAACAACTACTACTTCGGTTACATAGTTAAATGACTTGACACGTGTATATAGATACTGTTAATTAAATTTTAAAACTGGAGTATATCCACAGATCTTTCTCAAAACAAATTATATATGCTATCCTTCTTCTTAAAAATAATATGAAGGAGGATAGATTATGACTAAACAACTGCACAAGAGGTTCTCTGTTGAAGAGGTAAAGGCGCTTTTTCAAAAGTATCTGTATGAAGGGATAGAACTCATCTATATTCTGGAGACATTAAAGATCAAGAAGAGTAGATTCTTTGAACTGCTCAAAGAGTACAAGAGAGACCTTAATAATTTTTCCCTCCAGTATGCTGATAAAAAGTGGTATCTGATTACCAGTATAGATGATTATAGCAGACTTCTTCTTTATGCTAAATTAGTGGAAAGAGAAACTTCCTGGCATCATATTGTAGCCCTTCAGGATGTTTTCCTAATCTGGGGATTCCCTTTCTCCTATTATGTGGATAGTCATTCTATCTTTAGATTTGTGCAAGGTAGAGATAGCCTTTGGAGAAAGCATTATCTTTTAACTGATGAGGTAGAGACTCAATGGGGAAAAGTGCTCCATGACTGTAAAGTCGAACCAAAATATGCCCTATCGCCCCTTTTAAATTTTAGCTAACAGTCAATTTTGCCTTTCCAAATAGAACACTTCTTTCATCATCACTCATATCAATTCTGTCTCTCCTTAGGAGGAAAGAGCTTCTTTTAAATTTTTCGTGAATTTTTCTACTTCTTCCATCATCAATTTTTTATTCTTTGCATATTTCTCTATAATATTGACGAGGGCACTTCCTACAATTACACCATCTACCCAGTCTTTTACCACTTTCACCTGTTCGGGAGTAGATATTCCAAACCCTAAACAGATTGGCTTCTCGGTAAAATTTCTAATTTTAAGAATAAGATTTTTTATCTTATAGGGAATTGTTTTTCTTGCTCCGGTTACTCCAGAGACAGAAACTACATAAATAAAGCCCTGAGAGAATTGGCTTACTAACTTTATTCTTTTTTCAGTAGAAGTAGGAGCGAGAAGAAAAATTAAAGGCAACTCATCATCTCCTGAACCTTTTAATAATTTTGCCTCCTCAGGGGGAAGATCAGGAATGACAACCCCATCTACTACATTCTTTGATTCTTTTATAAAATTTTTTATTCCGAATTTATAAATCGGATTAAAATAGCTTAAAAGAGCTAAAGGTATTGGAGATTTTTTCCTTATATCCTTCGCACATTGAATTACTTTTTTTAAACCTATCTTGTTAGTTAATGCTCTTTGGGAAGACGCCTGAATAGTGGGACCGTCAGCTATGGGGTCAGAAAAAGGGACTCCCAACTCAATAATATCAGCTCCTGCTTTTTCTAAAGAAAAAACTAAATCTTTACTCGTTGTAAGGTTCGGATCTCCCCAGGTAATAAAAGGAATAAACCCTTTTCTCCCCCCCTTTTTTAGCTCCTTGAATTTCTCCTCTATTCTATTCATTACTTTTTTCCTTTTAAAAATCTCTCCATAATATGCATGTCTTTATCCCCTCTCCCGGAAAGATTGAGAATAACAAGATTATCTTTAAATTGGGAGTGTTTTTTTTTCAAATAGGCAAGGGCATGAGCGGGTTCTAAGGCAGGAACAATGCCTTCAGTCTCCGAGAGAAGAAAAAAAGCAGAAATTGCTTCTTTATCGGTAACTGTAGTAAATCTTGCTCTTCTGGTCTCTTTGTAAAAAGATAATTCCGGTCCCACTCCCGAATAATCCAGACCAGGAGCAATAGAATGAGTAAGTCTAACTTGACCATCTTTGTCCTGCAGAAGATATGTAAGCGCCCCATGAAGAACGCCCAGCTCACCTCTGGCAAGAGTTGCCGAATGCTTTTTTGTATTCAATCCCAGACCCCCGGCTTCTACTCCGATAAAATTCACCTTCTTCTCTCTGTAAAAAGGGTAAAAAAGTCCCATACTATTACTTCCTCCCCCTACACAAGCAATAAGATAATCAGGAAGTCTTTTCTCTTTTTCCATAATTTGCCTCTTCACTTCTCTACCGATAACAGATTGGAAATCCCTTACCATTGTAGGGTAAGGATGAGGCCCTACTACAGAGCCCAAAACATAAAAGGTTGTTTCCACATTGGTTACCCAATCTCGTAAGGCT
>JAYEHT010000135.1:0-2725 GCA_034659655.1 Candidatus Aerophobota bacterium
TACTTTATCTAATCCATCCTGAGTATGAGCATAATCCACAAATATTTTAAGATGCCGTCTGTTTTCTATCAGTTCTAATCTACCGGGAACTCTTTTTAAACTTTCAAGTCCTCTTTTAATTAAAGAGAGACTAATATTTTCTCCAAAACCGACTGCAGCTGCAGCTAAAGCATTATAAACATTATGGATGCCCGGAAGAGACAAATCTATTTTCCCTTTTTCTTCTCCTTTCATTTTAAGGATAAAGGAAGTTCTCTCAATCTCTGTTTTTACTATTTTTGCTTGAAAGAAAGCCCTCTCTTTAATGCCGTAGGTGATTGTCGGGTAAGGAGTATTTCTCAGGATATAATTTCCCGCCTCCTCATCCACATTAATGACTGCTTTTCTGCTCGTTTTTTCTCTGGAATTACTCTCCGACTTTTTAAACAGAGAAGCCTTTGCCTCTAAATAATTATCCATAGTTTTATGAAAATCGAGATGTTCCGGGGAGAGATTGGTAAAGATAAGCCAGTCAAATTCTATACCTTCTACTCGGTGAAGAACAAGAGAATGAGAAGAAACCTCTACAGCTACATACTCGACTTTTTTATCTGCCATTGTTCTTAACATTCTTTGTAGCTCTTCCGGTTCCGGGGTAGTAATAAAAGAAGGATGAGAAGAATATAGCTTATCCCCTAAATTATAATCGATAGTTGATATTTTGCCCACTTTAAAGTTAGCTGTAGTTAAAATGGATTCAAGCATATAGATAGTGGTAGTTTTTCCGTTGGTTCCTGTTATTCCAATTACTTTCATCTTTTGAGAAGGAAATCCATAGAAATAGTTGCTAACCATAGATAAGGCTAATCGTGATGAAGGGACTTTAATTAAAACTACATCTGGAGAGAGGATAGGGGTATCTTTTTCTACAATTATAGCTTTGGCCCCTTTTTTTATGGCTTGAGAGATAAACTGGTGGCCATCCTGTTTAAATCCTCTGATAGCTATAAATAGAAAATTTTTTCTCACCTTTCTTGAATCGTAGACCAATCCTTCTATTTCTATATCTGGATTGCCTGAAATTTTCTCTATTTTCAGGTTACTTATAAGTTTTTTCAGATTCATATATTTTCTTTCAAAAGTTCCTGAGAGTCTCATGAATAGGTTCAGGAGATTTATCCAGGTATCTCGGGACTTTCCCCGAAGGAGCCTTATAGAAGCTACCTTAACGAGTCTTTGAGTTGAGGAAAAAGAAAAATTTATGTTTGAGGAGCAAAGCGACGAGTTTAAATTTTTCCCGAAATGAGAAGATGAGCAGAAAGAATCCAAAGCGGATATACAGCGACAAAGGGGAAAAGTCCCGAGAAATTCTTTAATTCTCTGGTTGCTTGACCCATCTACTCTTTTCAGGTAAAATGTTTAAATAAGGAAGAATTCTTTTCATTATTCTACCAAATACAGGAGCTGCTATTTCTCCTCCCCAATATCCCCCCGTAGACTCTTTAATTATCACTATTCCGACAATTTCTGGCGAGTCTACGGGGGTAAATCCCATAAAGGAGGCAATGTATCTATTTTGAATGTAACCCTTCCCATTTGATAAAGGAATTTGTGCTGTTCCTGTTTTTCCTCCCATTGTATATCCTTCTATTCCTGCTTCTGTTCCTGTTCCTCCTTCTACCACTTTTTTTAATAGTCTTCTCATTTTCCGAGAAGTGGAGGAAGAAATTATTTTTCTTAAAAGATGAGAATTATTTTTTATAATTATTTTACCCTCCGGGGTAGAGATATATTTAACTATATAAGGTTTTAGCAATTCTCCCCCGTTTATAAGACTGGACAAAGCAACAACCATTTGAAGAGGGGTAACTGCTATGCCTTGACCAATAGAAATGCAGGGAAGGTCGATGGAACTCCAGGAGGAAGGAGGTCTTACGATTCCTTTCTCCTCTCCCGGAAGCTCTATTCCTGTCTTTTTTCCAAAACCAGCCAAGCAGATGTATCTGTAAAATAATTCTTCTTCCATCCTCTGGGCTAATTTAATTGTTCCTACATCAGAGGAATCTTGAATAATTTGAGAGAAAGTTAAATCCTTGTTAAATTTTTTCCAGTCATAAAATGTATGGTTTGCTATGGTAAAGGTTCCGCAATAGATGCTCTCTTGCATGTTTACCAATTTTTCTTCCAGAAGAACAGCAGCAGTAACTGCTTTGAATGTTGAACCGGGCTCATAAATTGATTGAATTAATCTGTTTTTTCGCTCAAAAGGAGTATAATCAAGGTAGTGATTGGGATTATAGTCAGGTTTATTAGCTAAAGCAATAATTTCTCCATTTTGAGGATTCATAAAGAGAGCTTCTGCAGATTTTGCCTTTTCTTCTTCAAGAGCACGGGACAATTCTTCTTCCACTATCGATTGGATAATGTTATCTATAGTTAGAACTATATTCTTCCCGGGAACAGGTTTTTTAAGAAATTCTTTGGTTAAGGGAATCTGGTAACCTAAAGCATCCTTCATTACCAGAAGATCACCTCTTTCTCCCCGGAGCTGATTATCGTAAGAAAATTCTATGCCTGCCAGACCCTGATTGTCTATCCCTGCAAAACCCAGAACAGGGGAAGCAAGTTCTCCTTGAGGATAAAATCTTTTGCTTTCCTCTACAAAATCTATGCCTTCGATATGAAGCTGGACTATTCTCTTTTTAAGAGCAAGAGGAAGTTTTCTCTTAAGCCAGACAAAATTCCT
>JAYEHT010000136.1:0-2711 GCA_034659655.1 Candidatus Aerophobota bacterium
CATGTTGGTCATCATGGAACACGGGGATATCTAGTATTTTTTTAAGTCTTTCTTCTATTTCAAAACAACGCGGAGCACTGATATCCTCTAAGTTGATTCCTCCAAAACTGGGAGCAATTAAAGTTACTGCCTCCACAATCTTATCTGGATCTTTGGTAGCCAGGCAAATAGGGAAGGCATCCACATCGGCAAAATATTTAAAGAGGACGGCTTTTCCTTCCATTACTGGCAGAGCAGCCTCTGGACCAATATCACCCAATCCTAAGACGGCTGTCCCATCAGTTACTACTGCTACCATGTTCCCTTTGGAAGTATATTTGTAGACATCATTAACATTTTGATGGATCTTCCTACAGGGTTCAGCTACTCCCGGGGTATAGACTACAGCCAAATCATGCATGTCTTTTATTTCAGTCTTGCTTATTACTTCAATCTTACCTTTGTTCTCTTCGTGCAGTTTTAAGGCTTCTTCATAAATATTCATTTTATAATCCCCTTTTTATTAAGTTAAATTTATTTAATTATTTTCTATATTTTAGTGGTTCTGTTTCATATAAATTATTTCCAACTGAATCTATTACTACGATTGCTGGAAAATCTTCAACATAAAATCTAAAAACTGCTTCTGCCCCTAAATCTTTATAGGCTACTACTTCAGATTTTTTTACACTTTTAGCAATTAGGGCAGCCGCTCCCCCTATCGCTGCAAAGTATATTGCTTTATTTTTTTTCATACTATCAATTACTTCTTTAGAGCGAAACCCTTTACCAATCATGCCTTTTAGTCCTCTTTCTAATAAAGAAGGCGTATAGGGATCCATGCGATAAGAAGTGGTAGGTCCTATTGAACCACACGGATATCCGGGTTTAGCAGGAGTCGGACCAGCATAAAAAATAATTTGCCCTTTTAGATCTATAGGAAGTTTCTTTCCTTTTTCAATTAATTCAAAAAATCTTTTATGGGCAGCATCCCTGGCAGCATAAATATTTCCGGTTATTTTTACAAAATCTCCGGCTTTTAAATTAATAATTTCTTTTGTATCTAAAGGTGTACTTATTTTTATAATATTTTCCATTAATCACTTTCCACTTATTTTATTATTTTTCATACTATTCCTTCGGCATGCCGAGCGGTATGACAACACACATTTACTGCTACCGGGAGCCCGGCTATATGGGTAGGTAGGTAATCTATATGAACTGCCAAACAGGTAATATTGCCACCAAGGCCTGCTGGACCTATCCCTAAGTTATTTATCTTCTCTAAGACCTCTTTTTCCATAGCGGCATATTTTTCGTTCCGGTTGTGTTCACCAATCTTACGGGCAATAGCTTTTTTGGCAATGACCATCGCCTTATCGGCAGTTCCACCGATACCTACTCCGATAATGGTAGGGGGACAGGGATTGGGTCCAGCTTTCTTTACCGTCTCTACAATGAAGTTCACTATCCCTTCTGGTCCATCGGCTGGTTTTAGCATACCTATGGCACTCATATTCTCACTGCCGAATCCTTTGGGCATTACTAACAATTTAATCTTATCGCCAGGGACTATATCAGTATAGATAATCGCTGGAGTGTTGGTCTTGGTATTTTTTCTTTCAAAGATCGGGTCATCTACTACTGATTTTCTGAGGTATCCTTCCTGGTAAGCTTCCTTAACCCCCTGGTTTATGGCTTCGGTAAAGTCACCATCTACTAAATGAACTTCCTGGCCTACTTCCACAAATACTACCGCTAATCCAGTATCCTGACAGATGGGCACCTCTTCTTTTGAGGCAATCTTATTATTTTCTATAATCATTTTTAAGACAGATTTTTCTATCTCAGATGTTTCTTCTTTCAAAGCTTCAGTAAGTCTATTCATTAGATCTGGATTAATATGATAGTTCGCCCTTAGAAATAACTCTTTTATTTTATCTTTAATCTGATTAGCTTTAACTTCACGCATCTTTATATTTTTCTTCCTCTTTATCCTTATGTGCCAAAATATTTGCTAACACATTTTCAATATGTTTTTGGCTCAATCTATCTGCTTGTTCTGCGTCTTTTCTCTTCAAAGCTTCAAGAATTTCCTGATGTTCCTTTAAAGAATATTTAAGTCTCCCTGGAATGCTTAGTGATCTTATTCTGTATCTATGAGCTTGATCACTTATATTCTTCCGAATTTGTATCAGCCTATTATTTCCACAGATATCTAAAATTAATTCATGAAACTCGGCATCTATTTCACTAAAAGCTAAAGAATTATCTTTGCTAGTGTAGTATTCCATCTGTTTTTGATATTTTTCTAATTCCTTAATTTCTTCTCCATTAATATTAATCGTTTTGGTTGCTAAGCGAGCGGCTAAGCCTTCCAAAACACTACGAATTTGCAAAATCTCTTGAACATCCTCAAGGGAAACACCGCTTACCACGACTCCTTGATTGGGACTTATTTTAACAAATCCTTCAGCAGCTAATTCTCGTAAAGCTTCTCGAATCGGGGTTCTACTCACCTCCATCTGCTTAGCAATTTTTCCTTCTGATAGCTTAGTTCCCGGTTTTAATGAGCCTTTAATAATTTCTGTCTTTAATACCCGATAAACTTTCTGGCTTAATAATTCATATCCTTCTATCTTTAAAATATTTTCCATTATTCATATCTCCCAATCTAAGATAATTTAAAACATCTATATCTTGAGAATTTAGATTTAATTCGAATAATTGTA
>JAYEHT010000137.1:0-2704 GCA_034659655.1 Candidatus Aerophobota bacterium
AATTTGGGTTGAAAATACTTTCCTTGTTTTTCACTGTTTCAAGTTAAACCCTTGACATTTGGTTTTTATTTACTATAATCTGATTAGTGATTAGTAACCAGATATTACTATTTATTAGAAGAAAGTTAAATAGCAATCTTCACTTATAGTGAAGATTATACCAGGAAAAAACTATGAGAAAGAAAAAAACTTTAGAAGAATTATATACCCAACGGAAAGTCCTACGCCAGGAGCTAAACAGCTTAGGTCCTATAGTTAGAGGAGCAGTAGTTGAATCTCTAAGAACATGCGGTAAGCCAAACTGCAAATGCCAAAGAGGTGAAAAACATAGGAGTAACTATTTCACCCGTAGTGTTCATAGTAAAACATTTCGTTTCTATCTTCCCCCAGAAGTAGTAGAGGCAATAAGAACCTGGTGCAATAACTACAAAGAGCTAAAGGCTATAGTTGAAGAGCTTTCCGAGATAAACATTGAGATTTTAAGAAGAAAAATACGCTCTTCCCGAGCTTCAAGGAGCCGGTGAGGCTGCCTACAGTGCTCGCCTCACCGGATGAGCAAAATGCCAGCTCACTTCATAAGTAAAAACCTGGGCAAATTCTCTCTTACCAAGATCCTCAAAGAAATAAATTTGGCTAATGAAAAGGCATCATCCAGATTCCAGGATTCCTTCCCTAAAAATGAGAGGCGCCTCCTTTCCCACTATCAATACAAAAGGCGCTATATTGAGATAACCCCTAATGGAGAAATCGTAGGGGGCCTATCCCGTATGTTTGTTAGCTTAATTAATTTATCCTTTACTCGCTCATTAGTAGCTGATATTTATGGCAAAAAGGGCTATTACTGTTATGATCCAGCAAGTATGTTCTGTCTGGAGATCTCGAGAATTCTCGATGGCTACAAGCACACTAAATCTTTTTGTAAAACCTTAAGAGATCCTCAAAGGGGTCTCCATTACTGGGCCTATGCTGGATTAGTTAAAGAACATATTCCCTCTGAGGATGATTTTTCTAATTTTCGAGCAAGATGCAGAGAAGAAAAGTACAGGGAAATCCTGCAAGTTTTAGTAGATATAGCTTATTCCTTGGGATTTCTTTCCGGATCCCTCATCGCCTCCACCGATGGAACCTTGTTTCCCACCTTCTCTCGTTTTAGAGGATGCGACTACTTTGAGAAAGAATGTCAAAGAATCGAAATCACCGGCCTTCTGCCAAGGATTAAAAGAAGAGTAAGCAGTTATCTTAACCACCCTGAGAAAATAGTTTTAGGAAAAGAGTATCAAGTTAGAGCAAGATGCCCCTCTCGCCTTATTCCCGAAAAGAAAAAGAGACCCTTGATAAATCTATTTTCCTTTAGCTTTTCCCGCTTTGATCCTAACAAAGAACAAGATGTAACCTCTCGCCTTTTAGGAATAGAGGAGAGGTTAAAGGAGCTTGGTCTGATGCTCCTTCCCTTAAAATCAAGTATCAACCTTATTCAAACGAGCTCCTCTTTAGATACCTGCTTAATAAAGTGTCCTCATCTTCCCTCTGATATTGAGGCAAGAAGAGGAGTAAGAAGGTCAAAGGAGGATCCCTCAAGACTTGAATACATCTTTGGCTATAACAAGGTAACCTTAACTTTAATAAATCCCCTTTGGGGTATTGAACTACCTTCTGATTCGATAACCAAAGAGGGCAGTATCTACGAAGGTAATTACTTTATCCAGCTTCGGCAAAGATTTGAAGACCGGCATCCCCAGCTTAAGATAACTATAGATTTAGGTGATGGTCATTATGATGATGAGCCTAGCTATAAATGGTGTAGAAGAAATGGCTCTGAGCCGGGTTTTGATTACAACTCAAGGAACGAGAATTTAAATGAAGAGGCTCTCCTGAAAAGAGGCTATGATAAAAATGGAACTCCCTTTGCTCCTTGTGGTAGACTCACCAAGTGGAAGGGTCATGATCCCCAAACTAAGAGAAGCTCATTTTCTTGTGAAAAAGAGTGCCTTAGGGAATGTCCCGCCAATCCTTTTCCAAGAGAGTGTCCTCATAGAGATAACGAACATGGTTTTTCTACTAAGATGTCGGTTAAGGCTCATCCTCGCCTCATCTTAAGGTGGCATAGAGCAAGTTCGATCTACAAAAAGATCAAAAACTATAGAACATCATCAGAAAGAAGTAATTCCAACTGCAAGGAAAATGATCTGGATATCTTAGAGCGTCCAAAAGTCAGGGGAATTAAGAGAGCAGCTGTATTATCCTATCTTTCCGATATTGCCAGCTTCCTTAAAAGAGTCTTTGGCCTTATCATTCGGGTAACGGTAAACTTAAGAAAATACAGAGAGACAAAGAAAAAGAAGTACTGGGAAAGACTCTTTGGCCCCAAGGTTCCTCTCTACCTTCTTTATGCCATCCAGAGAGAATAGATAGCCTTCCTTTCTCTTTCTTCCTTTTGTTAAGCCTTTTTCCTTTTAGTGAGGGGCTGTTTTTGTGAATTTTTCGCCTTCTTACTTTAAGGTATGAAAACCCTTTTTAGCCAATTTTACTCCCCATTTAAGGAAAATTTTCTTCCCTCCGAGAGAAATTTGCTAAGTAAACTCCTTTTTCCCAGAAAACCTATGAGAAAAAGCGAAAACTTAAACTACCTTTTTTGCGGTAAAACTTTAGAATATCTCTTATGAGTTCTGCTCCTGCATCCCCCATTACCTTAAGAAGATATCTA
>JAYEHT010000138.1:0-2681 GCA_034659655.1 Candidatus Aerophobota bacterium
GAAAAAGATGTAAAAAAATATAAGATAAAGATGAAAAGGTCAAAAAGAATACTTCGAAAAATAATTCCTAAAAAATGAATCAATCAAAAATAGTAATAGGTAAGTTTTCCTAAAAAATATAATATCTCCCTATTAACCTACCTCGTGAAAATGGGTATTTAGTCGTCCAGATAGGACGAGATAAGAGCATCCTATTTATCCTGATATTTACAGGATGTAGGGTGCTCTTATTCTTTCGGGCTTATTCTCAGTAGAAGAAATAAACTCTTTTGAAAAACCATGAGCGGATCTTCCTTGTTAGTAGCTGAAGATAGAAAAATGGGAAGCGGTAAGAAATTGACTCAGGGTTTTGTAGAAAAAATTGACAAAATTCCTAAGGTGTGATAAATTATATTTAGTCTTTTAGGAAAGCTAAACTGTTACTATTATGCAATGATAAAGGTGAATAGGCAGATTGTATAATGTCTGCCGCCCTACTTTGTTTAATAAAGATTTAGTAGGGTACCAGAATCTATTATACACCAGGAGGTGAAAAGTTAGATAGGTCAACCAGTTTTAGAAGGAGAGTTACCTAAAAAGAAGTGCAGGAGAGGTGATATTCTCAGGAAACTTTATAGAAGGGATGTAGTAGAGGAAAAGGTAAAATATTAATTGGAAACTAAAGATTTTCATTAATACCAAGGAGGTAAAGTAAATGCTTAAAAAAGTAAGCTTTATAATGCTGGCATCAGTTCTGGGGGTGGCACTGTTAGCAATGCCGGCGATATCGCAAGAAAAGGAAGAGCCCGTAGAAATATACTTCTTCCCTGGAGGCCCTCCTGGAGGCACCTTCTCAACTGTGGTCTATAATGGTGCAAAAGCTGCAGCAGATATATTGGGAGACAGAGTGGATGTAAAGTATAGATGGTCAGACTGGAACCCGCATAAGATGGTATCACAGTTCCAGGAAACCGTTGCGGTGCACCCCGATGGAATAGCTGTTATGGGTCATCCCGGAGTGGATGCTCTCAAGCCTTTTATTGAAGAGGCTGAAAGGGTAGGAATTATCGTAACCAGCCAGAATGTAACCCTTCCCGAGCTTGAAGAGAAGTATAGAAGTAGCGGCTTCGGCTACGTTGGCCAAGACCTGTATGGATCCGGTCATATGTTAGGTAAGGCGGCTATGGAAAGAGCAGGCTTAGGAAAAGGAGATAGAGCCTTAGTATGGGGACTTAAGAGAGAGCCAACCCGTGGTCTAAGAACCAGAGGAGCTATAGACGCCCTTAAGGAAGCAGGAGTGATAGTCGACTATTTGGAGATATCACCAGAGGTGGACAAGGATGCCTCTGCCGGTATTCCAACCGCGGTAGCGTATCTGCAAAAACATCCGGATTGTAAACTGTTCATTACTGATCACGGACAGCTTACCGCCACAATACCAGCTTATTTTAGAGCCGCCGGCTTGGGACCAGATGAAGTATATGGCGCAGGCTTTGACCTTTCTCCTCCAACACTTGAGGGTATAGAAAGCGGCTACGTTGATCTTGTGCATAGTCAGCAACCATTCTTGCAAGGATTCCTGCCGATTTTCCAAATTTATCTGACTGCTAAATACAAAGTTGCCGGTCTTGATATTGATACAGGGGTCGGACTGGTAGATAAAACAAATGTCGGTTACATCGCTCCACTTGTCGAGGAAGGAAAAGCAGGATAATCGAGAGACAGGTAGAATGCGGGCTCGTTTTTGACGGGTCCGCATTTCTATATGAAGGTCGGGCTTATGAGTATAGTGCAAATGAGGAATATTCATAAATATTTTGGAAAAGTTGTTGCTTTACAAGGGGTCAATTTTGAAGTTGGATCAAATGAAGTTGTTGGTTTGATAGGTGACAATGGCGCAGGAAAATCGACGTTGATAAAAATTCTATCCGGAGTATATCCCTTTACTAAGGGGGAGATATATATTAAAGAGCAAAAGATAAACCCGAAGAATTATTCAGTTAAAAAAGCTCATGAATTAGGCATTGAAACTGTCTTCCAGGAACAAGCTTTAGGAATCAAGCAAACCATCTGGCGAAATCTCTTTCTCGGCAGGGAAGGGGAGTTGGCAAAACATCTCGGTTTCATTCAGCTAAATAAAGCGAGAAGGGAGACTGATAAAATGATGAAAGAACATCTGGCATTTACTGGAGGAGGAGTGTTACCTGATTCTACCGTCAAGACGCTATCGGGAGGGGAACGTCAAGGTATAGCTATAGGTAGAGCTATGTACTTCGAAGCCGATATTGTAATCCTGGACGAACCTACCAGGGCTCTATCGGTGAAAGAGGTTGGTAAAGTGTTAGATTTTATAAAAAAGGTGAAAGATAGTGGAAAGTCCTGCGTATATATATCCCATACTATTGCCAACGTATACCCTGTTTCCGACAGGTTCGTCATTCTGGACCGGGGACGAGTGGTGAATAGGTATGAAAGGAAAGAAGTTTCTGAGCCCGAGCTTAACGAGATATTAATTCAAATTCATCATGCCCCGGAACCTACAGGCTAAAAATGGAGAGAGTCAAACTTAAGAGGTTAAAGGAGTAGAATATGATTGCTAACCTAGATCTAAGCAGGTACAAGATGCAGGTTGGGCTTATCATTATCTTTTTTTTAGTTCTTGCATTGTTTATGATTACAAGCCCCCGGGTTTTCTTAAGACC
>JAYEHT010000139.1:0-2649 GCA_034659655.1 Candidatus Aerophobota bacterium
TGCTAAAAAGTATAAAGTAAGTAGGCCTTCTGTTTATGCCTGGACCAAAAGAGCTTTAGAAGAATCATTCTTTTTTAATGCCTACCACGCTAAAAGATAAAAAAACAGTTAATCCAGCACTAAAGTAGAGTTTACCCACCAAAATGATTTTTTAGACCAAAGTAAAACCCATTAAACTGTAAAATAATTACAAATTTTCAAGAGTGCGTTCACGGTAGAATGGATAATATCTCTTTTATTTCTCCCGAAACTCTCTTGAAATCTAATTTACTTTCAATTTTTCTGGTGATGCGTCCTTCTTTTGACAACCAACTTTTGCACGAAACAAGGATAATGATATTTTTGTTTGTGAAAAATCACCTTTTGGTGAATAATCTTTCTGACATTTTTGTCTTGACATAGGTACCTTTCCTGGTATAATGTATGCGGGAGGTAATGTCATGGCATATCCAGGTTATGATGCAAAAACTAAACTTGAGATCGTCAAACGAATCTGGAAAGGAGCGAAAGTCGCTCCTCTTTCCAGAAAGTTTGGTATTTCTCGGGATTCAATTCATCGATGGATCAACGAAACTGAAAAAGAGGCCCTTAAATCTCTCTCACCTTCTGCTCCAGGGCCTAAAGTTGACCCTCTTGTTCGTTTGAAAGAGGAAAATGAACATCTCAACTCTTTGGTTCAAAAACTGCAAGATAAACTTGAAACTTTATCACAATTATCCCAGATAACTGTTTCAAGTAAAGTTCCTTCTCTTTTGGAAGAAAGACCAAGCAGGTGTCCTGAATGTGGAAGTACTCATATTTGGAAGAATGGAACCTACGAAGTTAGTGGAGAAAGAACGTCTCGCTCTTTGATAGTAAAAGAAAAAGGAACCGTTCAGCGATTTAAATGCTCAGAATGTGGAGTAAAGCTCTATTTAGTAAAAAAAAAACGAAAATGAAGAAGTAGAGAAAATAGAGATTCATCTTAAAGAAGCTATTTTAACAAGTGAGCCGCTAAAAGATGCCTTCTCTTTTAAAGAAGAGATAATTAGCCTAAAGAGGGTAGAACTCTCATCTAATTTAGGCCCTTCCTTTAAAAGCGGTCCTCTTTTCAGGGTTATCTTGACCAAAAGGCTTGATCTTCATATAGAAAAGAAAAAGAACTATTTACCCGCAGTCTATGCCCAAAAGACTTTATCAGAGAAAAAAACTCTCTCTTTTAAATCCGTTAATTCTCAGGATAGTATCCAGATTGATGTAGGTCTGGATGAATTTAGTGAAATTCTTCCCTCTGGTTTCCTGGCGATCCTGGCCAGTTTTGCTAAGAGCTTAGGATTTTTTGATCCCTTTTTAAAGCACTTTCATCTTTCTATGAAAGAGGTTAAATACAGTATAATAGATAAGATCGCTACTCTCTTTTCCTCAATTGCAGTAGGATGTTCCCATATTAAGGATATTAATCATAAACTTACTCCTTATTCTTCAGCAGCCTCTTTATTCGGAATGAATAGATTCCCTGATCAATCAGGGATTAATCGCTTTTTAAATAGGATGGATCATGAGCAAATTACCCAGCTTTCCCTGGTCTTTGAGGCTATTTTAAATAAGGTTATTCTTTTTAAAGATGAAGAAAAGGTAGACTTAAATGTTGATGCCACCGGTCTTGTTGTCGATGGGGATAAATATCAATTTGTTAAAAAGGGGTATTTCCCTCACAAAAGAGGTAAAAAGGGCTATCAGCTATCTTTAGGAACAACTAACTCGGAATATAACCAGATTTTATCCCTTATCTTAGATCCCGGTAATATAGCTTTAAATATGAGATTATGGGATACAATTTATGAGGTAGCTGAAGTTCTTGGTTCATTGGACAGAATAGGAATTATCAGAGCTGATGCTATTTATGGAATAGGGCTTGATATAGCTGAACTTATCGAAAATAATCTTTCCTTTCTCATTAAGGGGAAAGACCCTCGAACTGCTCAGAGAATTCTTCGGAAATTGAATCCTTCCTACGATGATTGGAAAAGGGTAGATGCAACAACCTGGGCTTTTGATGCAAAGTACGTTACCATAACAAACTGTCCCTATCCAGTAAGAACAGTTATGACCAAAGCAATTAATGCTAAAGGAAAACTTGACTATAGGCATATCTACACCAGCTTTTCCCCGAAGGAAATGGATGAAGTAGAAACCACAATCTCTCGTAGAAAAAGAATAGACATTGAGGCCGTAATCAGAGATGATAAATATGGCCTCTATATTGATAATCTAAGGACTAAGAACTTTTGGGGTATCTGGGCTTATCTTCTTATAGCATGTGCTACCCATAACCTTATTTCTCTTTTTAGACACAGAGTTTTACGAGGAACAGGGATAGAGAATTTAGGAATTCAGACTATAGTTAAAAAGCTTGCTGATATCCCTGCTAAATTTGAGAAAGAGCAAAATAAAATGAAAATCTTTCTTCCAGCCGGTCATGAACTGGCTCGAAGATTCATTCAGGGAAAACAGGATAATCATAAAAGTAGCATTTTCCCTTTAGAGAAAAAACTATACAGTTAATTTCGTGCACAGAGAAATTGAAAGTTCCTGTAATTATGATTAGATAAGCATTCTAAAGGGAGCCAAAATAAAATTGACTCCCTTTTTCTTTTTTGCTATATTCCT
>JAYEHT010000140.1:0-13424 GCA_034659655.1 Candidatus Aerophobota bacterium
GCATAATATGGAATAAACCTATATTTGTTGTGCTGGTTCGCCCTTCCCGCTTTACTTATAATCTTATTAAGAATACAGGAGTTTTTACAGTAAATGTGCCTTCGGAAGGAATGATTGAAGCAGTCTCTTTTTGCGGTACGGTTTCGGGGAGAGATTACAACAAATTCAAGGAGAAAGGGCTTACTCCCCTGCCAGGAAAGAGAGTAGAGTCTCCTCTCATTAAAGAATGTCTCCTGCATTATGAATGTAAAGTAGTCCACAAAAATGTTGTCATTCCGGGAGAACTCACCCCGAATATCTCCTCCCTTTTTTATCCTGAGAATGATTATCATGATATCCTCTTCGGTGAAATTATGGCTACATATGCCTCAGATAAAGCAGGAGATAGTTTAAGAAATTTTTAAAATTAAAAAGGGAGAGTTTAGCTTATGCCAGCAAATCTTCCACCACAATATTATGAGATTGAGAAAAAGTATAGACTTGCTCGAACCAATCAAGAAAAAATTGCCATTCTCAAAGAAATGCTTTCCATTATACCCAAACATAAGGGAACAGACAGACTTCAAGGGAAGCTTAAAGCAAAAATCTCCAAATTAAACAAAGAAACAGAGAAAAAGCAAAGAGGGGGCAAGCAAACTTATAGCCATCACATACCAAAGCAGGGAGCAGGACAGGTTGTACTTATTGGAGCACCCAATACTGGAAAATCACAAATTATCTCAAAAGTTACTGATGCGGATGCAGAGATAGCTCCTTATCCCTTTACCACTTACAAACCTATTGTGGGGATGATGCCTTTTGAGGATATCAAAATTCAGTTGATAGATACACCTCCTATCGCGGAAAATTCTACAGAGTCGTATGTGGCTGAGATCATTAAAAGTTCTGATTTAATATTACTTATCGCAAATTTGGGTAGCGATGATATACTTGAAGAAGTTGATACAGTGATTAAAGAATTGAGAAGGGCGAAAATTCTCATAGACTCAAAAGAAAAAAAGATAGAGAAAGAGAAAGGATGGAGTTATAAGAATACAATAATGGTAGCTAACAAAATTGATATAAAAGGAGGAAAAGAGCGCTTCAGTATATTAAGAGAATTTTATGAGGATAAACTCCCTTTAATTTCTATTTCTGCAAAAGAGGAAGAAAACCTGAAAAAATTCAAAGAGGAGGTCTATAAAGCACTACAGATTATCAGAATATACACAAAGGCTCCAGGAAAACCGATAGATAAAAGTGAGCCGGTGATTCTTAAAGAGGAAAGTAACGTCCTTGATGCTGCTCGATTTATCCATAAAGATTTTGTAAGTAGATTAAAATATGCAAGAATATGGAGTAAAAATAAATTTGATGGACAAGAAGTAAAAAAGGATTATATTCTGAAAGATGGGGATGTTTTAGAGTTTCATACTTAAAAAAGTAGAAGCAGAAGCAGTAAAAAGAAATTATAAAGAGAATGGAATGAATGATAAATTTCTTCCTGTGGGAAAACTCGACCTTCAATTTTTAGAAGAGCTTATAAATTCTTTACCGCCTGACAAGAGAGTTATTGTGGGACCAGGCATTGGAAAAGATGCAGCGGTTATTGATTTTGGAAAAAATTATCTGGTAGTAAAAACGGACCCTATAACTTTTACCCATCACGATATCGGTTGGTATGTAGTAAATATAAATGCTAATGATATAGTGTGTGTAGGAGCTATTCCTCGCTGGTTTCTTCTTACTCTACTTCTTCCGGAGGGAAAATCTTCTCAAGTTTTGGTGAAGGATATATTTAATCAGGTAAAATCTGCTTGCAGAAGATTGAACATCTCTTTGGTGGGGGGACATACAGAGGTTACTCCTCATCTGGATCGTCCTCTTGCTATCGGTCAGATGATAGGAGAGGTGCCTGAAAAGAGATTGATTAAAAACTCGGGGGCAATCCCGGGAGACCTTATCCTTGTTACTAAAGAAATCGCCATAGAAGGGAGTCATGTAATATTTCGAAAAAGAAGAAAAGAACTGGAGAAAAAACTTCCCCCAGAAGATTTAAACAGGATAAAAAATATTCTTTATACTCCTGGTATAAGCATAGTAAAAGAGGCTCTTCTGGCAAGTGAAAATGTTAAGATTCATTGCATGCACGATCCTACAGAAGGAGGATTAAAGGCGGGATTATGGGAAATAGCTTATGCTTCGCAGATAGGAATGAGAATAAAAAGAGAGAAAATACCTATATTAAGGGAGACGGAAACACTTTGTAAAATGTATGGTTTGGATCCTTTGGGACTTCTTGCTTCAGGATCATTGATTTTAATCCTTCCTCCTAAGGAAGGTAAAAAGTTACTTCAGATTTATAGTGAGAATAATATAAAATGTAGTATAATTGGAAAGGTGGTTCCTAAAGAAAAAGGGGTGAAAATAGGGGAGAAAAAAGAGGAACATTATTTATTAAACGAGCGGAGGGATGAGATAAATAAAATTTTATAATCTTAAAAATGTTAATTTTATCAGCAAGAAAAAGGCAGGGAATTGAATTTGTAGTAATTTTCTTTTCCCTATCTCTCTTTACTTTAAAGGCCTGTGCGGACTCTTATGTTCTCCGGGTAAAAATCTCTTCTGAGAAACAGAAGAGTGTAGAGATAAGTGCTACAGGCCCCTATAAAATAAAAGAGAAAAGAATCAAAAATTTTTTCTCCTCGCAAGAATTAAAGGCTACCCCTGGAGGAATAGTTATCGGGAATAAGATTTTAGGGAAGAAAGCGTGGATAAAACCTGAAGGAGATAATTCTTTTATTATGGTGAACGGGAGAAGATACCGCGGGGATATCCTTATCATTCAGCAAAATAAATCTTTTCTTGAGGTAATCAACAGAGTTCCATTAGAGGAGTACCTTTATGGAGTAATAAGAGCTGAAATATCTTCTGATTGGCCAGCGGCTGTTGTAAGAGCTCAAGCTATTGCCTCCAGAACTTATGCTCTTAAAAAACTGAAAAGTTCCTCAAAAAATAATAAAGAAAATTATGATTTATCCTCTGCAATTACAGATCAGGTATATAGAGGAGTAGAGGCAGAGAATAACAAAGCTCAAGAGGTAGTGGATGCAACAAAAGGGAAAGTTATTATCTATCAGGGTGAGGTGGCAAGTATTTTCTATTATGACTGTTGTGGGGGATACGCTGCTTCCAGTGAAAGTGTTTGGGGAGAAGCTCTCCCATATTTAAAAGCTAAAGAGGAAAATTTCTGTAAAGGAAGTCCACATTATCATTGGGAATTCAGGATAAAGAGAGATAACTTAGAGAAAATCCTTAAGGACAACGGGTTTGAAATAGATAAGATTTATTCTATTATTCCCCTTACTTTTGATGAAGGAGGAAGAGTACAAAAACTCCGCATAAATTATATTAATGGTGATTATCTTGATTTAAAAGGAACTAGATTTCGTAATTTAATAGGTCTGAATAAATTAAGAAGTACTCTCTTCAAGGTAAAAAAAGAGGATGATCATTTTATATTCACTGGCAGAGGACGGGGACACGGTGTAGGAATGTGCCAGCAGGGAGCTAAAGTAATGGCTGAGAGAGGTTTTACTACAGAAGAAATTCTTAAATTTTACTACCCCGGGACAGAGATAAAAAAAGTCTATTAGTTTGACAAAACTATAAAATTTGATACTTTTTAAAAGAAGAGAGAAAAGATGTCCTTAGAAAAAAAAGCTATACTGGTAATAATAGATGGAGCAGGAGATAGAGTAGTAAGGGAAGGGAAGACTACCTTGCAACTGGCGAAAAAACCGACTCTGGATGAGTTAGCCAGGGAAGGTTCTGTAGGGTTGATGAATGCCTTAGGCCCGGGAGTCATTCCCGGAAGCGATACCTCACATTTAGCTATATTTGGATACGAGCCCTCTATTTATTATAAGGGAAGGGGCCCTCTTGAAGCCTTAGGAGCCGAAATTAATTTGAAAGAAGGAGATATCGCCTTCAGATGCAATTTCGCTACTGTGGATAAAGAGTTAAGGGTGATAGATAGAAGAGCAGGACGATTAAAGGATGAAGGAAAAGAATTAGCTAAATCTTTGCAGGGGATGAACATAGAAGGGGTAGAGATAATTTTTGCATCTTCCACAGAGCATAGAGGAGTTTTAGTTCTTCGAGGAGAGAGTCTTTCCTCAGACATTTCGGATATCGATCCTCATAATTCCAGGAATACCTTCATTTTGGAGTCGGAACCTTTAAATTCAGGAAAAGAAGCTAAAAGGACAGCTAAAATAGTAAATGAGGTAGTAAGAAGAAGCAAAAACATACTCCCCTCTCACCCTGTAAATAAACAGCGAGAAAAGGAGGGAAAACTTTCCGCAAATATTATCTTAACTCGTGGAGCAGGAACATACCAGAAAGTAGAGTCATTAAAAGATAGATACGGGTTTGATTCCTGTTGTATAGCGGGAGCAGCTCTTTACAAAGGTATAGCAAAATATGTAGGGATGGAGGTTTTAGAAGTTTCAGGAGCTACAGGGAGAATAGATACAGATATTGAAGCTAAAGCTCTCGCTGCAAGAGAAGCTTTAAAGAAATTCGACTTTGTCTTTATCCACATTAAAGGAACCGATAATGCCAGCCACGACGGAAAACTTGAGGATAAACTTTTAATGATTGAAAAAACTGACAAATTAGCCAACTTATTGAAAAGAGAGGATGCTTATCTTATTGTAACTGCCGATCATAGTACACCCATTTCTATTAAAAGACATAGCAGTGATTCTGTGCCTCTATTAATTTATGGAGATGATATAAGAAAGGATGAGGTAAAATTTTTTGATGAAATCTCTGCTTCTTCAGGATGCTTGGGACATCTTACGGGTATTCAACTAAACAGGATAATAATAGATTTGATGGGTTGTGGGCATATGGTAGGGTCTTGATAAGACATAAATTTAACTAATTTAGGAGGTGAGAAAATGATAGAAGTAAAAGTTGCAAATGTGGCTATAGATGTAAATTCAAAAATGCCTGTTGTAATATTAAAGGAGAGGAGCGGAAACAAAAAATTACCTATATGGATTGGTTTATTTGAGGCACAGGCTATCGCTTTGGCTTTGCAGGATTTAAAACCACCTCGCCCTTTAACTCACGATCTCACAAAGTCTTTAATTGAAAAACTCAAAGGTAAAGTGGAAAAGGTAGTCATCAGTGATTTAAAAAATAATACATTTTATGCTCGGATAATGATGAGGAAAAATGGCGAGGTTCTTAATATCGATTCTCGTCCCAGTGATGCCATAGCCCTGGCTCTCAGATTTAAAATACCCATCTATATAGATGAGGGAGTATTGAATAAAATAGCTGTGGGAAGCAAACCTATAGATGATAAAGAATTCAAGGAATTTAAGAAGAAATTAAAAGACTTAAAACCGGAAGATTTTGGCCTTTAATCTATTTAGTTACTCTAATAGAGGGGGATTTATTTCAATTTTTGCACTATTCTAAAGATTTAAGGAGAAATTAAATAATTTAGAGAAAAGGAAATGAGTCTAAAAGACGAATTAGGATTTTTTACAGGGAGAGCTAATCCTGAATTAGCTAAAAAAATAGCCAATTATATGCAACTTCCATTAGGTAAAATAAACATTAAATATTTTAGTGATAAGGAGATTTATGTAAAAATTGACGAAAGTGTAAGGGCAAAGGACATTTTTCTTCTTCAACCCGCCTCCCCTCCTGCAAATGAAAATATAATGGAACTGCTTATAATGATTGATGCCTTTCGGAGAGCTTCTGCAGAAAGAATCACTGCTGTCATTCCCTATTATGGATATGCTCGTCAGGATAGAAAGGATGAGCCGCGAGTTCCTATTACAGCAAAATTAGTGGCTAATTTAATTGCAACAGCAGGGGCAGATAGAGTTCTCAGTATGGATTTGCATGCTTTACAAATTCAGGGATTTTTCGATATAAAGGTAGACCAATTATTTGCTTCTCCTGTAATTATCGATTATTTTAAGAAGAAAAAACTAAAGGATCTGGTAGTGCTTTCTCCTGATATGGGAGGCGTGAGGAGAGCTCGGGCGTATGCAAAAAGATTAAATAGTTCTTTAGCTATTGTTGATAAAAGAAGGCCATTGGCTAATGAAACAGAAGTGCTAAATATTGTGGGAAAAGTTAAAGGAAAGAACGTTTTTATCATTGATGATATGGTTGATACAGGAGGAACTTTAATCGCCGCTATAGAAATTTTAAAGGAAAAGGGAGCAAAAGATATTTATGCCGGGTGTACTCATCCTGTGCTTTCCAGTGATGCCTGTGAAAAGATTGAGAAGTCTCCTTTAAAAGAATTGATAGTAACGGATACTATTCCTTTAAATGAAAAGAAAAAGGGGGATAAGATTAAGGTTATCTCTGTAGCCTCCCTGCTGGGAGAAGCTATAAAACGTATTCATGAGCATAGATCGGTAAGCTCTCTATTTAAATAAAGAATAAAAGAGGAGAGGATGGTATGGAAAAAAATATATTAAATGCTAAAATAAGAAATAAAACAGGTAAAGAGTATGCACGAAAGTTAAGAAAAAGAAAAGTTTTACCTGCTGTTCTTTATGGTCCCCATATTAAGAAAAATCTTCTCCTGGAAATAGAAATGAACGAACTTAAAACTTTTTTTTCTACTGCTTCCGGCAAACAGAAAATAATCACCTTGAATTTAGTCAATGAAAAAGCAGATAAACAAAGAGAGGTTATAGTTAAAGATTTCCAGGAAGATCGGTTAAAGAGAGAGCTTCAACACATAGATTTTTATGAGGTAACAAAAGGAGAAAAAGTAATCACTACTGTGGCTTTATCTTTTGTAGGGAAAGCAGAGGGAGAAAAGATGGGAGGAATAGTGGAACATCTATTACGTGAAATAGAGATTGAATGTCTTCCCAAAGATATTCCCGAAGCAATAGAGGTGGATATAACTCCCTTAGAGATTAAAGACTCTCTCTATGTGAAAGACTTGAAAATATCTTCAGGAATAAAAGTTATTGCTCATCCTGAAGAAAAGGTAATTTCCATAATTTCTCCAGTTAGCGAAGAAGAATTGGAAAAGTTAGAGGAAGAAAGGAAAGCAGCGGCTGAAGAAGTAGAATTAATAGGCAAAAAGGAAGTGGAAGAAGAGGAGACCCCCGAAGAAGAAACAGCCGAAGAGAAAAAAGAGCAGGGATGAAGCTGGTATTTGGACTGGGTAATCCAGGAGAAAAATATCGCCTCACCCGGCATAATATAGGATTTCTGGTTATAGACTATTTATCTAAGTTTTACAATGTAGGGTTAAATAGTTATCTATCTCAAGCAATAGTAGGAGAAGGATATACAAAGGAAGAGAAGATAATCCTGGCTAAGCCCCTCATATTTGTGAACGAATCTGGCCATTCTCTCTTCCGCTTGCAAGAGGAATATCAAATAAAACTTAAGGATATAATATTAATAAGTGACGATGTAAATTTAGAGATAGGAAGGATTAAGATTGCCAAGAAAGGAGGGGATGGGGGGCATAAAGGATTAAGGTCAATTATTCAATGTTTAAATACAGACCAGATACCCCGGTTGCGACTGGGGATCGGCTCACCGGATAAGAAGGAGGAGCTGAAAGAATATGTGTTAGAAGAGTTTACTTTCCAGGAGAAGAAGATAATAAAAGAAACGATAGAAAGAGCAGGGCACGCTGTAGATATAATAATTGTAGAAGGAATAGATAAAGCAATGAGAGAGTATAATAGGAAATCTACATAATGGAAGGAAAAGTATGCACAAGGTAATAATCTCAGCAATAGCCGGACTGGTAGGACTCATAGGAGTGAGCCTTTTAATAAGAAGAATTCTTAAAGCTGATCCCGGAAATGAGTTGATGCAAACTATCTCCAAAACTATTCAAAATGGAGCAAAGATATTTTTATCCAGAGAATACAAAACAGTATTCGTTGTAATAGTCATAGTGGCTATCTTCTTATCTTTATGTCCTCTTTTCGGGTATAATATTGAGGTTAACTGGAAAACTGCTCTTGCTTTTATCATAGGAGGTTTTTGTTCCGCTCTGGCTGGATGGATTGGAATGAGTATAGCTACAAGAACTAATAGCAGAACTACTCAAGCAGCTACAAAAGGACTTAAGCCTGCTCTGGATATCTCTTTCTCTGCGGGAGCAGTCACGGGACTTTCTATAGTCTGCATAGCTTTTCTTGGCTTAATAGCTGTTTTTATCTTATTTAAAGGAAAACCTACCATTATTAATGGGTATGCTATGGGAGCATCTTTAATGGCTTTATTTGCTCGTGCTGGAGGAGGAATTTATACTAAAGGAGCGGATATGGGAGCAGATCTGGTAGGAAAGGTAGAGGCAGGAATTCCAGAAGATGACCCTCGTAATCCAGCGGTTATCGCTGATAATGTGGGAGATAACGTTGGCGATGTGGCAGGATTAGGAGCAGATCTTCTGGAGTCTTACATAGAGTCTATAATCGCTACCTTAGCTATCGCTGCTTCTTTATCTATTTATTCTTTAACCTATCTTCCTTTTTGTTTAGCTGCCTGGGGAATTATCTCCTCTATTTTGGGAATAGTATGGGTTAAAGTGATAAAAACAGACGACCCTCAAAAAACTTTAAGCAACGGAACCTATTTATCTGCTGGTTTAATGGTGATAGGCTCCTATTTCATTATCCGATACTTAGGCACAGGTTATCAAAATTACTCTGTTTTAGGTCCTTTTTGGGCAATTCTTGCCGGTGTTATCGCCGGTTTAATTATAGGCGAGGTGAGCGTATATTACTCCTCCAATAAATATAAGCCAGTTAAGGATTTAGCTAATTCTGCAAAAAGCGGTCCTGCTATACTGGTAGTCAATGGTTTATCCATAGGAATGTTATCCACAATGATTCCTGTAGTAGTAATTGCCGGAGCTACTCTTGTGGGCTTTTATTCTGCCGGGATGTACGGAGTAGCTACATCTGCTCTGGGAATGCTTTCTATATTGGGTATTACTTTATCAGTTGACTCTTATGGGCCGGTAGCAGACAATGCAGGAGGAATTGCAGAGATGGCTCAACTTCCTTCCAATGCTCGCCAGATTACTGATAAGTTAGATGCTGTGGGAAATACTACCGCGGCTATTGGTAAGGGATTTGCTATAGGCTCAGCTGCCTTTGCTGCCTTAGGGCTAATCACCGCCTATATAGCAACAGTGAATGTAGTAGCTACTCATCCTTTCTCTCTTTCTCTCACTGACCCTAAACTTCTTGTTGGTTTATTTATAGGAGGAATGATTCCTTATCTTTACTCTTCCTTATTAGCTAAAGGGGTAGGAAAGATAGCCTTTAAGGTAGTGGAAGAGGTGAGACGGCAGTTCAAGGAAATTCCCGGGTTGATGGAAGGTAAAGGAAAGGCAGATTCAGACCAATGTGTGAATATTGCTACTAAAGGAGCTCTAAAGAGTATGGTGCTTCCAGGGATTTTAGTTATAATTATTCCTATATGTATAGGTTTCTTCTTAGGTCCTGTAGCTTTAGGGGGTCTTCTGGTAGGTTCATTGGTTGCCGGATTCCCTATGGCTATTTATATGGCTAATAGTGGAGCGGCTATGGACAATGCTAAAAAATATATAGAAGAAGGAAACCTGGGAGGTAAAGGTTCAGAAGCCCATAAAGCATCAGTGGTGGGAGATACAGTAGGAGACCCCTTAAAAGATACGATGGGACCCTCTATTAATATTCTCATTAAGCTTATGTCTGTAATCTCCTTGGTATTAGCTCCTATATTCGTTTTATTCCATTAAAAAGATGAGAGAAGCTATAAGAAAACCTGTTGTAGCGGGCAGTTTTTATGAAGGGGCGGAGGAAAGATTAAAGAAACAGATTGAAGACTGTTATCTCCACCGTCTTGGACCGGGAGAGATACCAAAAGTCTCTTCAAGGAAAGAAGGTAAGACATTGGGATTAATCTGTCCCCATGCTGGATACCTTTATTCTGGTCCTGTTGCCACCCGGGGATTTCACCAGATAATCAGAGAGAAGACCCCTGATATTGTAGTTATTATGGGCCCTAACCATTACGGTTCTGGTGCAGAAGTGGCTATAACAGAAAAGGAAGAGTGGGGAACACCTCTGGGTATTTCCAAGGTAGATAATGACTTATCCAGAGAGATAGTAAATACTTGCCCATTTATCCAATTTGATGAAAAAGCTCATCAAAGAGAACACTCCGTGGAGGTTCAACTTCCTTTTTTGCAATATAGCTATAAAGAGAATTTTAAGATAATTCCCATTTGTATAATGAAGCAGGATTATAATACTTCTCGAAGAATAGGAGAAACGCTTTCCAGAGTCCTCAAAGATAAAAATAGTTTAATTATTGCCAGCAGTGATTTTACCCATTACCAACCGCAGGAGATAGCGGAAAGGCAGGACAAAATGGCTATAGAAGCTATTTTATCTTTAAACCCTGAGAAATTAGAAGAGGTGGTTCTAAAAGAGGAGATTTCTATGTGTGGTCCGGGACCAATTATGGCTATGCTTGTAGTCACATCTCTTTTAGGGGCAAAAAGGGCCCGACTCCTTAAATATGCTACTTCTGGAGAAATTACAGGTGATTATGGAGCAGTAGTAGGATATGCTTCCCTTGCTATAGAGAAATAACTTACCCAAATATTTCTCAGACTGCATTCCGCATTTCTCACTTAAGTTACTCGATAGTACCAGGAGAGTATTAGAATTAACTCTCACCCATTTCCCCATCATCCCATTACTATTCACTATTCGTGGTTGACAATATAAAGGTGAGAGATAAAATAATAAAATAATAATTGGTGGTTATAATGGGTCAAGATAAAATTATTATAAAGGGAGCAAAAGAACATAACCTTAAAAATATTGATTTAGAGATTCCCCGAAATAAGTTAGTGGTGATTACAGGCTTAAGTGGTTCGGGAAAATCCTCCCTCGCTTTTGATACTTTGTATGCGGAAGGTCAACGAAGATATGTAGAGTCACTCTCCAGCTATGCTCGTCAATTTCTGGAACAGATGTCCAAACCCAAGGTGGATTATATCGAAGGTCTTTCCCCGGCCATCTCTATTGAGCAGCGTAAGGCTTCCAGTAATCCCCGCTCCATAGTGGCTACTCTTACTGAGATTTACGATTATCTAAGACTTTTTTTTGCTCATATCGGTCAGCCCCACTGCTATAAATGCGGTAGAAAAATTCGTTCTCAGACAATAAATGATATGGTAGAGAAGATTATGAGATTTCCTTCAGGTTCCTCAATTCAGATTCTTTCTCCCCTGGTGCGAGGAAGAAAAGGAGAGCATAGAGATATCTTAGAGGAGATAAGAAGAAACGGTTACTTAAGAGTAAGAGTTGATGGGAATCTCAGGCTTTTAGAAGAAGACATCTTTTTAGATAAAAATAAGAAACATACCATTGAAGTAATAGTAGATAGAATGAAGATAAAGAAAGGGATAGAGAGTAGATTAGCTGATTCTTTAGAGACAGCTACCGAACAGTCGAAAGGTTTAGTCCTGGTTACTTTAAAGCAGGGGTTTTCAGGTGAGGAAAAAGAGTCTGTTTTTAGCAGACATTTTTCCTGCCCCTATTGTGGAGTTAGTTATGAGGAGATTTCTCCTCGAATGTTCTCATTTAATAGTCCCTATGGAGCTTGCCCTGCTTGCAATGGATTAGGAACACGACAGACCATCGACCCCGACCTCGTAGTGCCGGATAAAACGAGGTCTTTAAATGAAGGAGTGATTGCTCCCTGGGATGAAGGGGTGGGATTTTATAGATGGGCAAGAACCGCTGCCAGATATTATTTCAGGCAAATCGCCGCCGTAGCCAAACATTATAATTTCTCTTTAAATACGCCTTTCAAGGATTTACCTTTAAACATTCAAAATATTCTTTTGTACGGCTCAAACTCTGAGGAGATAGAATTTATTGAAAGAAAAGGGGGGAATTTCTACAATTATTGGGCTCCTTTTGAAGGAGTTATTCCTAATTTAGAGAGAAGATATAAGGAAAGCGATTCTAACTATGTCCAGGAGGAGATCCTTAAATATATAAGAGAGACTCCCTGTCCTGAATGTGGGGGAGCTCGTCTTCGCAAGGAGAGTTTATCAGTAACTGTTCGAGGTAAATCTATTTATGATGTGATTAAAATGAGTATAAAGGAGTGTAAAGAGTTCTTTTATCAATTGGATTTAACTCCACGGGAAAAGCTAATAGCAGATGAAATTCTAAAGGAGATAAAAAAGAGATTAAATTTTATGAGTAGTGTAGGACTCGATTATATTACCCTGGATAGAAGAGTAGCCACTTTATCAGGAGGAGAAGCGGAAAGAATTCGTCTGGCAACCCAGATAGGCTCCGGGTTAGTAGGGGTAATTTATATTCTTGATGAACCCACCATTGGTTTACATCAAAGAGACAATCAGAAGTTACTGGATACATTAAAAAATTTAAGGGATCTGGGGAATACAGTCATTGTAGTTGAGCATGATAGAGCTACTATAAAGGCAGCTGATTACATAGTTGATTTAGGCCCCGGACCAGGAGAACATGGAGGGGAGGTGGTTGCAAGTGGTAATTTAAAAGAGATTACATCCTGTCCACACTCCTTAACAGGAAAATACTTAAAAGGAGAATTAACTGTTTCTCTCCCTAAATCTCGCCGTTCTCTACAAAATAATCAATATATAGAAATTATTGGTGCCCGGGAGCATAATTTAAAGAGGATAAAGGTGAGAATCCCTTTGGGGGTATTCATTTGTGTTACCGGCGTTTCCGGTTCAGGAAAGAGCACATTGATAGAGGAGACATTATACAGAGCTTTGGCTCATCACTTTTACAAAAGTAGAGTAAAACCGGGAAAGTATGAGAAAATAATTGGTATTCAATATATAGATAAGGTGGTAGTAATTGACCAGTCTCCTATAGGGAGAACACCCCGTTCTAATCCTGCTACTTATACAGGTCTTTTCACTCCCATAAGAAGTCTTTATTCACAAGTAGAAGAAGCAAGAATGAGGGGTTACCAACAGGGTAGATTCAGTTTTAATGTAAAAAAGGGGAGATGCCAGGCCTGCAGAGGAGAAGGAATGATTAAGATTGAAATGCAATTTCTCCCCGATGTCTATGTGCCCTGTGATGTATGTAAGGGGAGACGCTACAGCAAGGAGACTCTTCAAATAAAATATAAAGGGAAAAATATCGCTGATGTTTTAGAGATGACAGTTGAGGAAGCTTTGAGATTCTTTCGTAATATTCCTCAAATCAAAAGAAAGTTGAAGACCTTATATGATGTAGGATTGGGATATATAAAATTGGGTCAGTCTGCCACAACCTTATCCGGAGGTGAAGCACAAAGAGTCAAGCTTTCCAGAGAACTTTCCAAGAAAAGCACAGGTAAGACATTTT
>JAYEHT010000141.1:0-2631 GCA_034659655.1 Candidatus Aerophobota bacterium
CCTTTTACATCATTTTAAGAAGATAGTATGGTATATTTCGTTTTTTGGCAATGATCAAGGATCAAATAGTGCACTTTTAAACTTTAAATCACCATAAAATCAGTGCACTTTTAAACTTTAATTGACACGAAGTGGCGCGGACACTTGACAAAAAAAAAAAAGTATTAACATTAGTAGTGAAGTTAGATTTTTGGTAAAAAAGAGCTAAAAATAGGGCTGGGGGAGGTGAGAGATCAAGAAAATAAATAGGCCTATTAGGTTGGGAAAGGAAGGCTTTCCAAAAAAGAAAGTGTTGGAAAATTAACTTCTCTTTTGGGAGCTTTCCACAGAAAATTGAACCATGTCAAAGAAAATGTGCTAACAATTACTAATGAGGTTAGATTTCTCTTTTAAATGAAAAGAGAAAAGATAGAAATAAAGGGTTGAAAAGGAGGTGATGAGGGAAGACAGGCCAATCTATCTTTGGAAAAATAAAGTTTCCCACGAAAAAAAGGAGGAATTAAATGTATAAAAATTTGTTGAAGAAAATAGGGGGGATGTTAGTCTCATCTTTCTTGGTTGTTATGCTTTTAAGCGGATTTGCTGCCGCTCAAAAGGAAGATGTTTCCCTTTTAATCACCACTGCTACCACCGGGGGGACTTACTATCCAGTGGGAGTAGGTATGGCTACTCTCTGGACTACCAAGCTAAAAGACCAGGGGATTAGAGTAGCCGCTCAATCTTCAGCCGGTTCGGCAGAGAATATAGAAATGCTCAGAGGTAAAGAAGTTGATTTAGCTATACTGCAGGGCCTCTTTGGCAAGATGGTCTGGCGGGGTACAGGAGTGTATAAGGGTAGAGCTTGCAAGACCGTACGCTCGATTACTATGCTCTGGCCCAATACTGAACACTTTGTTCTCATTAAGAGTAAAGCAAAAACCGGAAATGTGATGGATATGAAAGGCACCAGGTTTTCTATAGGAAGGGCTGGCAGTGGAACCGAGCGTTCCACCTTAACTATAATGAAAGGACTGGGTATGAGTCGTGAAAGTGTAAAAGGGGAGTATCTGGGATATTTTGAGTCAGCTACCGCTATTAAAGATCGCCGAATTGAGGGTGCCAGTCTGGTGGCTGGACCTCCAGTAGCAGCTGTAACCGATTTATTTGCTACACCGGGAGTAGATGTGGTAATTTTGGAGTTTACTGATAAACAGCTTGAGGCTATAAATGAGAAAACAGCTTATCCTGGATTCCGCTATCTAATTCCTGCAGACACTTATCCGGGGCAAACCGAATCTGTAAATAGTATAGCTCAACCCAATTACTTAGGGGTCAGAGAAGGCGCAGACGAAGATATAGTTTATCTTTTAACCAAAACCATATTTGAAAATTTAGATTATCTTCATGGTGTCCATAAAGCGACGGAATATATTAAACTGAAGGATGCTCTCTCTGGTTTACCTGTTCCTCTTCATCCAGGAGCAATGCGCTACTATAAGGAGATGGGTCTTAAGATACCGGAAAGCCTTATCCCTCCAGAGGCAAAGTAAATTAACTCAGTTTTTATTCTTCCCGGGTCTGTACAAAGAATAATTAGGCCCGGGAAGTTATATTAAATAATTAAAATACGGAGAAGAGAAATGCCCAAACCAGAAGTAGAAGAGACTGAGGTATCAACTACTACCAGATTATTAAGCGGCGAGAGAAAGTTAATTGTTTATATTATTGGCATTGCTATGTCTATATTCCATATCTGGGTAAATACCATCGGTGTTATGCCGGGAATACACCGAAATGCTGTCCATTTAGGATTTGTACTTGTTCTCATTTTTCTTCTTTACCCTATGACCGGCAAATCTCCCAAAAATAAATTCACAACTCTGGATGTAATCCTGGCTAGTATAGGAGCGCTGGTCGCCTTATATATACTTTTTTTTGAGGAGGAATTACATTTAGAAAGATTCTCTATACCTATAATGAGAGATTATATTTTTGCTGGATTAGCCATAATTTTATTGCTCTTAGCTACTCGCCGAGCAACAGGTTGGTTTATTCCTCTTCTATCACTTCTATTTTTATTATATGCTTTCTATCTGGGGAAAATTATTCCTGGAACATTCCATTATAAAGGGGTTGCCCTGGGAAGGCTCCTCTATCGGATGTATCTTACAGATGAGGGTATGTTTGGTATAGTCTGCAGGGTATCTTCTACCTTTGTCTTTTTATTTATTCTCTTTGGGGCTTTTTTAATTAAATCGGGGATGGGGGACTTTATTATTCAATTAGCTCGAGCACTTACCGGTCGATCAGTGGGAGGACCGGCAAAGATTGCCGTAGTATCCAGTGGATTTATGGGAAGTGTCTCCGGAAGTGCAGTAGCAAATACTGTAGCTACAGGTTCTTTTACTATTCCTTTAATGAAGAAAACAGGCTACAGCTCTCATGTGGCTGGGGGTACAGAAGCGGCGGCTTCTACTGGAGGACAGCTTATGCCTCCCATTATGGGAGCAGGTGCCTTCATTATGGCTCAATGGACAGGGATCTCTTACGTTTATATAATTGCTATCGCCGCTATTCCTGCTATTATGTATTTTCTTTCTGTAGGCTTTTTTGTGCATATTGAAGCACTTAAAGCGGGAATAAGACCTTTAT
>JAYEHT010000142.1:0-2624 GCA_034659655.1 Candidatus Aerophobota bacterium
TGGGTTTTATGGACTAACAAAGGTGTTTTTGATAAGGATGGACATATCAGCGAAATTCTTTGCATTGGTAATGATATTACCGAGCGCAAACATGCAGAGGAGGCGCTACGAGAGAGCGAGAAACGGTTCAAGCAGCTAGCTGAAAGTGCCGGTGAATGGATCTGGGAAGTTGATGCTGATGGATTATATACTTATTCAAGTCCTGTAGTAGAAAAAATACTTGGCTTTAAGTCAAAAGAAATTATTGGGAAGAAGCATTTTTTTGATTTGTTCGCTCCAGATGTAAGGGAAGATTTAAAGAAAGGGGCTTTTGAGGCCTTTGCTAGGAAAGAATCCTTTAAAAATTTTGTTAATCCAAATGTACATAAAAATGGCAGCCTTGTCATTCTAGAAACAAGTGGAATGCCGATTATAGATGACAAGGGAAACTTTCTTGGATATCGAGGAGTAGATACCGACATCACCGAATACCAGAGGATGTTGGAAACGACAAAAAAGAGCGAAGAAAGATTTCGAGATCTTTTTGAAAATGCCAATGATGCTATCTGGACTGCTGATCTTAAGGGTAAGTATATGACTGTGAATAATCTGTTTGAAAAGTTGCTCGGTTTTAAAAAAAAGGAATTAATCGGTAAAAAATCTATCTATCTGGTGGCTCCAGAATCTCGAAAAGAATCTATTGAGAATTATAAAAAGACCTTGGCTGGAGAATCTGCCGAGTATGAAGCAATATTCTTAAATAAAAAAGGAGAAAGACGGATACATCTGGAAAGAATCCGACCATTAAGAGAAGAAGGAAAGATAATTGGGGTACAGGGGATTGGCAGGGATATTACCGAACGCAAACAAAATGAAAGACTTCAACAGGTCTTATACAATATCTCTAAAGCCACCAACTCCCCGATATCTCTTAAGCAGCTATACCGAACTATCCATCAAGAACTGAGCACCATCATCGATACCACCAATTTTTATATTGCTTTGGTAGATGAAGAAAAAATATTCTTCCCTTATAATATTGATAATACCAAGCCTATTCATCTTCCAAGAACTATTAATCATAATTCTTTGGTTGCTCAGCTCATAAGGATGGGTAAATCAATTTTTGTTAATAAAGAAATGATTAAAGGGAAAAAGTTTATGGAGGAATTTAAAGAATGGTTTGGCATGTTACGTAAGGTCTGGTTAGGAGTCCCCCTAAAGATAGAAGATAAGACCATCGGAGCCATGGTGGTTCAGAGCTACACCAACCCTAACCTCTACTCTAAAAAAGACATAAAGCTTTTAGAATTCGTCTCCTCCCAGGTAGCTAGGGCTATAGAACGTAAAAGAACCGAGGAAAGAATTAAACACTTAAGCTTCCATGATGCCCTAACTGGCCTTTATAATCGGGCCTACTTTGAGGAAGAATTAAAAAGGCTCAATACTCCCCGATATTATCCTTTAAGTATAATATCTATCGATGTCAATGGACTCAAGGTAGTAAACGATACCTTCGGCCATGACCAGGGGGATAAGCTCTTACAACACCTTGCATCTCTTCTTGCTTCTATTTCTCGCAAAGGAGATATTATTGCCCGAGTGGGCGGAGATGAGTTTGCCATTCTCCTTCCCTCTACCTCCTTTCAAGCAACCTTAGACTTCTGCGAAAAAAGGATTAGAAAGGTCTGCCTGGAAGATGATATAAAGCCAGCCTATCTGAGGGTAAATCTGGCCTTAGGTTATATCACCCAGGAGGGAGAGTATAAAGATATAAAGGACCTCTTAAAAGAGGCAGACCGGAAGATGTATCAGGATAAGCTCTTCAGTGCTAAAAGTAGAGAAAAACATCTCTTAGATTCTTTCCAGCTTGTCTTGGCCGAACGAGACCCCCATACTGAAGACCACGCCCGGAGACTCCAGTGGCTGGCTCTATCTTTGGGTAAAAAAGTAGGCCTTTCCGAATACCAGTTAAACAACTTAAGGCTCTTAGCCTTACTTCACGATATCGGTAAGATCGGTATTCCCGATAGTGTCCTCTTTAAGATCTCTAGTTTAACCCCCCTGGAATGGAAGAAGATGAAGGAGCACTCTCGTATAGGCTACCGTATGGCCAAGCAGATTCCTGACTTTGCCCCTATTGCCCAGGAGATCCTCCACCACCATGAACACTGGGACGGTACCGGCTATCCGGATGGCCTAAAAGGAGAAAAGATTCCCCTCCTTTCCCGTATCATCTCTATTGTTGATGCCTATGATGTGATGCAGTCTCATCGAACTTATAAAGGTGCAGTAAGTAAAGCTGAAGCCCTAAAAGAAGTCAAAAAATATGCCGGTACCCAGTTTGACCCTCAGCTGGTGGAAATATTCTTGAAGATAGTAAAAACCTGACAGGGGACGGTTGTACTTTCTGTGTAATATGGTGTTGTTATATGAAGATGAAACAAATAAAGAAAAAACTATGGAGATATTTTATTATCTAAATTAAGATAAAAATTATTGTTATTTTCTCTCGATATTTCTTTTTTTAATGTTATAATTATAAGTACAAAAGGGAGTGCAATTTACCATAATGACACTCCCTTTCGTATGGATATACCGAAAGAATTAAAATACGTTTTCCTTTCGGTATTTTTATTTTTTAA
>JAYEHT010000143.1:0-2613 GCA_034659655.1 Candidatus Aerophobota bacterium
GTAGCTGTTGTATTCTGCGTGGAGTCAGGGAAAATAATCTACCTTTGCGTCTTTTGGTAAGTTTTAAATATGCCTTAATCTCACTTAAAACTTCTTGAGAGATCCAGGCTGTTCTGCTTGTTTTTGTATTTTCGGCAGGTATAGTTATGAATCGCTCATTAAAATCTATATTTTCAATCCTTAATTTAATAAGCTCTCCAACACGCATACCAGTAGCGTATAGCATTCCGATTATAAGTTTATCCCGGTAGTTATCTATGCTACATCTTAATTTATCCCACTCTTCCTTCTTAAGATATTTTATAGTATCTGTAAAATTTCGCTTTTGTTTTTTACCATAAAAACACCTTTTAAGAATGTCTATTTTGAAGGATCTCGGGCTTCAGTTTATCAAAATATTTCGTCTTTGTATATAGAAAGCAAAATTAAAATCGATTTTTTAAGAACTTTTTATTCCCTCAGGGGACTAAGCCAAAAGATTTACACCAATACAATCGTTAGTTTTACTATATGTTTACACATACCTAATAAATAAGCGAGCCATACCCCATTTCTTATAAGAAGGAGTGGAACATAGCTCGCCAAGGTCTACTCAGCCAGCCTGTAGCTTGACTGTTACTCCACCAGCTTTTTAGCTCAAATCTACAAAAAAGGATTTTCTGCCTCTATTTCGCTAAATACAGAAAAATCATCGATATTCACCATAAGAATTTTTTTCACTTGATTTTCTACCATTGTTGCAACAAGTTGAGTATCATAAATATCCTGCTTTATTATGTTGTATTTTTCAGCTAATTCTATAGCCAATCTAAGAGTTGATTCTTTAATAGTTAGCTTCTCAATATTTGAGTAGGAAAGATATTCTTGTATATCTTTTTTGGCCTGTTCTGGGGTTAGTGGGTTACGTACCTGCTTTGAGCTTGTAACAGCAGTATAAAATTCTGATAGGTTTTGTAAACTAATACATGCTTCTAGCTTACCACTCCTTGCTTTATCTATAGTACTTCTCGCTTTTCTAAAAAAACAATTGTCTTTATCACGCGCATAAACTAAGACATTAGTATCCAAAAGGACCATTTTTATCGATCTTTATAAAGTTCTTTTCTTCTGAGTGTTCCCTTAACACCTAATTTATGAGTCGTGTAACCTAACTCTCCCTTAACAGGTTCAGGTTTTTCTAGCATAAAATTCTCAAACTCATGTTTATCTGCACCATATCTTTCTCTTTGGTCCAAATCCTCTTGTTTTCTAGGCCATGCTACAGTTATTGCCATATTAATACCCCCTTTCTGGGATTCTAATTACTTGAAATGTTTTCTGACCAAATATTTCATTGTTAGCAAAAATCCTAAATTCATATTTCCCTGGATGTTCAAACTTTAGCATTTTTAATCCAAATACTAGCTCAAATGTCCTTAATGGATCATCGAAGTTTAAGGTTTCTGGCGTTTCACCTTTTCCTATAATTATATTTTTCTCTAAATCGACAAGTTCTAGTCTGAATTTATATTTTCCCTTCGCTCCAGTTAGCTTGATATATAACGATAAAGAGGGGTGTCCAAAAGGGAATTTATGTGCACTTATATTTTCAAAAATCCCTATTAGACTTTTTTTATTTGTTTCCTTCTCTGTAATAACCTGATCACAAATAAGCATTGCGTTTAATTCTGGGTGTATTGTCATTTTGTACTTTCATCCAAATAACATACCTATTTTTTATTTATCGGCAGATCTTACTTCTAACTTCAACTTTACGTATTTAAATTCTATCATTCTAACGGGAGGCTGTCAATTGGCCATAATCCCAAAGTTTCTCTCAAAAAGCGAAAGACACATCAATTCCCTTATCTCACCCCCCTAACTTCCTCTAATTTTTCCTCATCCTCAAAAATTACTCTTTTTTGCCACTTTCCTCTCTTAAAACACTTCCAGAAATGCCCCTATCTTGTGAGTTTGGAAATTAAGGCATAGTTTATTATCTTGCCTAATTTATTTTTAGCAATGAATAATCTTGCAAAGATTAGAGGCTTTCTCTTTATTTGCTTTCTTCTTTCTCTATATCAAGTAATCTTTTCTTCAAGAAACTTCGTATAGCCCGCTCTTTCCGTTCTTCAATTCCATTTCTCTTATGAAGAATCTCAACATAATCCTTCCATAAAAACAAGTTCTTAGCCTTATAAATTTCCTTAAATTCTTTAACCACCAATTTTTCTGTTTTTTCTCCCCGATTTTCGAAGGAAAATTCATATTCAATTAGACCCGAAGGAAGACATCTATTAAATAAAACATCAAGAAATATCTGATAAAAAGACTGGAAAAGATAAAAAAAATTAGGTAAAACTAAATAACTTTGATTAACATATCTAAAATTAAAGAGAGACTGTCCTATGCCCGTATAAATAATATCAGGAGCTGGGTAGTGTAGCCGTTTATGTTTTTCTGTTCCCCACCCGAGTTCTTTAAATGCCTCTAAATTACTTTTTGGAAGACCTTTTACTTCTTTTGTTTTATTTTTATATTGACTCCAATGAGCTTGCCAGCCTACTAATTTTCCTTCCTTCTTGATTATCAAATAATCTTTAGGCATATAAACCGGCGCTTTTATCTCAAAAC
>JAYEHT010000144.1:0-2594 GCA_034659655.1 Candidatus Aerophobota bacterium
CAAGTCTTTTTTCATTCTTCACCTCTTATCTTCTCTTTTAATAATTTATTTACTATCCGGGGATTAGCTTTCCCTTTCGTTTTTTTCATTGTTTCTCCCACTAAAAAGCCGAGTGCCTTTTTCTTTCCTCTTTTGAAATCCTCTAATCCTTTAGGATTCTCACCTATCACTTCATCCACTATTTTTCCTAAGTTTTCCTCATCACTGATTTGAATGAGCCCCTCTTCTTCAATTATCTCCTTAGCCCCTCTTCCTGTTTTAAACATCTCCTCAAAAATCTGTTTGGCGAGTTTTCCGCTAATTATCCCCTTTTTTAACTGATTCAGGAGTTCGGCTATTTGATGGGGAGCGACTTTAGCTTCTTTTACAGAGATATTCTCTTTATTAAGTAAGTAGAGAAATTCTCCCATTATCCAGTTACTCACTATTTTGGGATGAGGAAAATTTTTCAGACACTCTTCGAAATAATCGGCTAATTCTTTTGAATCTATGAGGACCCCAGCATCATATTCAGGAAGATTGTACTCTCTAATAAATCTTTGGGAGCGCTCTTTAGGCATCTCTGGAAGTTTATTCTTTGAACTTTCTATCCACTTCTCATCTATATTCAGGGGCAGGAGGTCAGGTTCAGGGAAATATCTATAATCGTGAGCCTCTTCTTTACTCCTCATAGTTAAGGTTTTTTTCCTTTTGCTATCCCATAAGCGAGTTTCCTGGATCACTTTTTCTCCGCTGTCCAGAATTTGAGACTGCCTCCTCACCTCGGCTGTAAGTCCGTCTTTCAGTTCTTTAAATGAGTTCATATTTTTAAGCTCTATTCTTATTCCCATTTTTCCTCCCTTAAGAGCAAGGGAGATATTGGCATCGCAGCGTAAAGACCCTTCTTCCATATTGCAGTCACTAACCTCAAGGTATTTAAGAGTTCTTTTAAGGGTTACTAAATATCGATAGGCTTCTTCAGGAGAATGAATATCTGGTTTACTTACAATTTCTATTAAGGGAATACCAACTCTATTATAATCTATGAAGCTTGTTTCTCTATCCTCGGGGTATTTTGTCTCTTCTCCATGAATGAGTTTGCCGGCATCTTCTTCTAAATGGACTCTCTCAATCCCTACTTTTTTAGCTCTGCCCTGCAGGTTTATCTCTAAATACCCATCTTTGGCTAAGGGTTCCTCATATTGGGAAATCTGATAATTCTTGGGCAGGTCTGGATAATAGTAGTTTTTCCTGGCGAAGCGACAAAAAGAGTTGATCTTACAATTTAAAGTTATTGCTGTAAGGAGAGCATATTCTACCGCTTTCTTATTAATTACGGGAAGAACACCCGGCAGACCCAGACATACAGGGCAGGTCTGAGTATTGGGAGCTTCTCCAAACCGGGTGCTGCACCCGCAGAAGAGTTTACTCTCCGTTAAAAGTTCTGCGTGAACTTCTAATCCTATATTAATTTCGTAATTCATTTTATACCTCTATCCCATCAACCTTAGCTTGACAGTATTTACACTTTCCATCTTCAATATTATATTTCTCTATGTAATACCCATACCGTTTAATCAATACTTTTCCGCAATTATAACAGTAAGTATTCTCTCCTTCATTACCGGGGACATTCCCTGTATATACATACCTTAAGCCCGTCTCTAAACCTATCTCTCGCGCTCGATGAAGAAGATGAACAGGGGTAGGAGGAATATCTGTTAATTTATAATGAGGATAAAATCTGCTTAAATGCCAGGGAATCTCATTTCCTAAATTTACTATAAATTCAGCTATTTTTCTTAACTCTTTCTCCGAATCATTTAAAGTGGGAATAATCAGGGTGGTTACCTCTAACCAGATTCCTAATTTTTTCATGAGCTCTAAAGTCTTAAGAACGGGTTTTAGATGACCTCCACATACCCTCTTATAAAAATCTTCATCAAAACTCTTCAGGTCAACATTAGCTGCCTGCAGATAGGGACTTATCTTCTTTAAAGCCTCCTCGCTTATGAAGCCATTGGTGACAAAGATATTTTTAATTCCCTCTTTTGCCGCTAAGCGAGCTGTATCGTAAGCATATTCAAAGAAGATAGTAGGCTCGGTATAGGTGTAAGCAATGATTTTGCACTTATTTTTTTTAGCTGCTAAAATAATTTCTTCAGGGGAGAGGCTTTTCCCTTCTATTTCTTCTCCCTCTTTAGAAAATTGAGAAATATCACTATTTTGACAATGGAGACAGTGCATATTGCATCCTACAGTAGCTAAAGAGAAAGCGTCAGAGCCGGGATAAAAATGGTAAAGGGGTTTTTTTTCTATGGGGTCTATGCCATATGAGATAGCTTTTCCATAAACTAAAGTATAGAGAACTCCTTCTCTATTTTCTCTTACTCCACAGATTCCTCTTTTAAAATTAGCGATCTTACAGTGATGAGGGCACAGTCCACATCTTACCTCCTTGTCCCCCAGACTCTTATAAAACATAGCTTCCTGCATAAAGTCCTCTCAAGAATAAGCGTTTAAATAACAATATGCAAAATATATCTTTTTGTCAAGAGAACGCATCAAATTACCTATCCTCACTTCCACACTTAAATATCAAAATTGGACCTTTT
>JAYEHT010000145.1:0-2591 GCA_034659655.1 Candidatus Aerophobota bacterium
TGTGTATTCCTCCAATAACAGGATTTGGTTTAGCAATTTTATCGCCAATCATTCAAACATTTTTCTAGTTGGTTCGACTAACACTGTTTTAAGTTCTGCAGAAGAAATAACCTACACTTATAATAGCAATACATACATAAGCCACTTAGGCAACTACTGGGACAATTATACAGGAGAAGACGCGGATAATAATGGGATTGGTGATACTCCCTATACTTCGGTTGCAGGTCAAGATAATTATCCATTAATGGAATCTTTTGAGAATTACATTACTGCAACAGAGCCTAAATTAGGGGTCAGGTCTTGCATTCATGCATTTTCTTCGTGTTTGTTATATTTTTCTTCCCGTCTCACAGCTCGACTGACAGTGGAGTAGTGAATTCCTAAGTGCCTTGCTATTTGCTTCATTGTATACCCATATTGAGTATAGGCGTTAAAGATTAATACGTCTCTTTGCTTTTTACTTATAATTTTTTCTGTATTTATTAACTCAGAGAGAGGCGGTCTTGCAACATATCTTTGCTGCTTGGGTATTTCCATAATTTCCTCTTTACCTTTTAAAAATTCCTCCATTTTCTTTACAAAATAGTCATTCCCAAGAAATATCTGCCCTTTTAAAGCCTCCCAGGGGAATCTTGCCTCTTTCCCTTCTCTCATAAAATCCTCATACTTGGCTATAGCTTTTCTTCTGTCCCTGTCAAATTGAGAAAGAATCCAATCTACTGTTAAACACGGTATCTTTTTGTCTTTTTCGATCATTGCCCTATAACTGCTCCATCTCCAATCCTCAGGATTCTCAACCAACCCGGCTCTGACAGGATTTAAAACGATATAACGAGAAAGAGAGACAAGATAATCATCTTTGTCCACCAGAGGTGCCTTGTATCTTCCCTGGAAAAGGTGACCAACCCTGTGGTGTTTTCGATTGAAGAGCTGGGTGTATACTCCATTCAATTGCCTCATTCCTTTGCTTAAGTTACCTTCAGGTGTTTCAATGAGCAGATGATAATGGTTGTTCATTAAACAGTAGGAATGACATAACCAGTTGAATCTCCTTACCACCGAGCAGAGAATATATAAGAAGTTCTTCTTGTCACTGTCATTGAGAAAGATTGGCTCTCGTGCATTGCCTCTGGAAGTTATATGATAGAGGGCTCCTGGAAATTCTATTCTCAGTGGTCGTGCCATAACAAGAGATATTATATCAAACTAAATGTTATATTGCAAGACCTGACCCCTAATCTCTTTCATCTTCTCCAGATGTCTCTATCCAGATATCTATACTGGAGGGCTTCGGAGATGTGGGCAGTATCTATATTCTCTCTACCTTCTAAATCGGCGATAGTGCGAGAGATCTTTAAGACTCTGTAATAGGCTCTGGCGGAAAGATGCAGCTCAGAGATGGCGGAGCGAAGAAGCTCCTCACTCTCTTTGTCCGGACGACAAAACTTTTTGATATACTTCTGGCTCATCTGGGCATTTGAATAAATAGACGTTCCTTTGAATCTCTTCAGTTGAATATCTCTTGCCCCATTTACTCTTTTCTTAATCTCAGCCGACCTCTCTCCCACTCCCTTTCCTAAAAGGTCCTCCTTCTTTACCGCTCCTGCCTGAATATGAATATCGATTCTATCTAACAGAGGTCCAGAGACCTTATTTAAGTGATTCTGAATCTGTAAGGGAGTGCAGCTGCACGCATGGTTTGGGTCGCCAAAATAGCCGCAGGGACAGGGATTCATAGCTGATACAAGCATAAATCTGGCAGGGTAGGTTAGAGAAGTGAGAGCTCGAGAAATAGTGACTATTCCATCTTCTAAGGGTTGTCTTAAGGATTCCAACACATGACGGGGAAACTCTGATAGTTCATCAAGAAAAAGGACTCCATTATGAGAAAGAGATACCTCACCCGGCCTGGGGATTCTTCCCCCTCCTATGAGCCCCGCCTCAGAAATAGTGTGATGGGGAGCTCTGAAAGGACGATTGCCGATAAGGGCCTGCCGATTTTTTAAAAGACCAGCTACGCTATGGATTTTTGTGGTTTCTATCGCCTCTTTTAAACTGAGGTCAGGAAGAACGGTGGGAATCCGACGGGCAAGCATAGTCTTTCCTGCTCCCGGAGGTCCAATCGTAAGAATATTGTGGGAACCGGCGGCAGCTATCTCCAGAGCTCTCTTTACATGCTCCTGTCCCTTTACTTCTGAGAAATCTACCTCGTATTGAGAACTCTCCTCCAAAGCTTTCCTTACCTTACAGGTATAAGGCTGAATAACCTCTTCTCCTTTAAGAAATTGCACTGCCTGAGAGAGACTCTCTAAGGGGAAGATATTTGCATCTTGTACTACTGCTGCTTCTCGAGCGTTATCCTGGGGAAGAAGAATCTCCTTCTTCCCTCTCTTTTTCGCTTCCAGCGCAATAGAGAGCGCTCCACTGACTTTACGTATCCCTCCATCGAGAGCTAACTCTCCCAGAAGGATAAATTTAGAAAGCTCATCATTTTTTACTGCACCTGTAGCCTTAAGAATGCCTATGGCTATAGGAAGGTCAAAGGAGGTTCCCTCTTTTTTTATATCCGCAGGAGCTAAATTTACAGT
>JAYEHT010000146.1:0-2591 GCA_034659655.1 Candidatus Aerophobota bacterium
GGGCAGGTGGCCACAGCAGAGCCATTATGGAAAAAATGGGGGGTAAGGGAAAAATCTTGGGGATAGACCTGGATGAAGAAGCTCTTAAGATAACAAGAGAAGAGCTAAAAGAGTATAAAAATCAGCTCATCCTGAGAAAAGAAAACTTTAAAGATCTTTTTAAGATTTTAAAAAAAGAAAAAATAAGTTGTGTAAACGGAATACTTTATGATTTAGGAGTATCTTCCATCCAGCTAAATACTCCTGAGAGAGGGTTCAGTTTCCGTTATTCTGCTCCTTTAGATATGAGAATGAACAGGGAACAGGAATTAACAGCAAGTTTTATAGTAAATAGAGCTAAAGAAGAAAAATTAAAGGATATATTTTTAAAATTAGGAGAAGAAAGGTGGGCTGAAAGAATAGCAAAATTTATAATTGAGGAAAGAAAAAGATGCCCACTTCAAACAACTAAAGACCTTATAGAGGTGGCAAGAAAAGCTATTCCCTCGGGGGTAAGAAAAAAAAGAAAGATACATTTTGCTACCAGGATATTCCAGGCTTTGCGAATTAAGGTTAATGAGGAATTAGAAAACCTAAATAAGTCTTTAGAAGATTGTCCAGAGATATTGTGTCCAAAGGGAAGAATTTGTGTAATTAGCTATCACTCCCTGGAGGATAGAATAGTCAAGGAAAAATTTAAAGAGAAGGAAAGAGAAGGAAAATTAAATATTTTAACCAGAAAAATAACCAAACCCTCTTTAAAAGAGGTAAAGAAAAACCGAAGAGCTCGCTCAGCTAAATTAAGAGCAGCAGAAAAAATATAAAATGAAGTATCTTATATCAATTTTTATCTTTATCTTCTTCCTTATAGGAATCCAGATTTATAAGAGCACAGAACTGATGAGAATCAGTTATAAGGTGCAAAAACTTCAATCACAGATTGAAAACCTAAAGAAAGAAAACGGAGCTTTAAAAAGAAGCATCTCTTCCTCTTTATCTTTGCGGAGATTAGAAGGGTATGCCCGAAAGAACTTAAATTTGGCCGAACCCAGAGAGGTAAGATTTATAAAAACCGAACCCCCAATTGAAGAAAAAAAATCTTTTTCCCCTTTTTTAAAAAAGGGAAGCTTAATTAGAAAACTAATAAATTCTATCTTAAGAACATTGAACTTAAGTGAATGAGTGGATGGGTAGATGAGTAGGGAACGGTCGCGACCGTTCCCTAAGGAGTTTTCCTTGAGGGAAAGAAAAGAGAAGAAAATACGGATATATTTACCATTTCTCTTTATTTTTCTTTTCTTAGGCGTTATCGAGCTTCGTTTGTATTCTATACAAATAATTAATCATCAAAAATTTGCCGAGCAGGCACATAGAATTCAAATAAGAAGAATTAGAATTTCTCCTCCGCGGGGTATAATTTATGATAGGAATTTAGAAAAACTGGCTATCAATATCCCTTCCTATTCCCTTTATGCTAATCCTGAGAAGATTTCTCATCCCCGAAAAGTAGCTCGGAAACTATCTCCTTTGCTAAAAATCTCTAATTCTGAACTTCTGAAAAAGATAGATAAAAAAAGGAATTTTGTCTGGCTTAAGAGAAAACTTCCTCTTGCTCTTAAAAAGAGAATAGAGAAGCTCTGTATTGAAGGCATAGATTTTGTAGAGGAAAGCAAAAGATTTTATCCTCAAGGAAAACTTGCCTCCCCTGTTTTGGGTTTTTCAGGAATAGACAATCAGGGCCTGGCAGGCATAGAATTTTCTTACGATAATCAACTCCGGGGAGAAAAAGGCGATCTTCTGGTAATGAAGGATGCTTTAGGTTACCAGATTCCCTTAACCAAAGAGTTTCTTAAAAAACCTGCTCCCGGAAAGAATATAGTTTTAACTATAGATAGTATTATTCAATCGATAGTAGAAGAAGAATTATCCCGGGCTCTTGAAGAAGAAAAAGCAAAATCTGCAGAAGCTCTCTTTATGAACCCTCAAAATGGAGAAATTATTGCTTTAGCTAATAAACCCGACTATAACCCCAATTATTACTTTGATTATACTCCTTTTGAGCGAAAAAACAGATTGACCCAATCAATCTATGAGCCCGGTTCAACATTTAAAGCGGTTACTGCTGCTGTTCTTCTGGAAGAAAAATTAGTAAATATGAAAGAGAGTATCTATTGTGGAACCCTTACCATAGCAAACCACACATTTTATGACTGGAAAAAATTTAACGAGGATTTAACTTTTTCTCAAATTATTCAGGATTCTTCTGATGTAGGAACAATTAAATTAGCTCAGAGAATGGAAGAAGAATTATTTTACAGGTACATCTGTTTAGCTGGGTTCGGAAAAAAGAGAGGAATAGAGCTTCCAGGAGAAGAGGAAGGAATCGTAAGACTCCCTTCTTCCTGGAGTTCTATCGACCTTCCCTGCATTTCTATTGGTCAAGGCATAGCAGTTACCCCTCTTCAAATGGTTGTTGCTTTCTCCAGCCTTATAAACGGAGGAAAATTGCTGAAACCTTATATAGTTAAATATATCTCTACTCCGGAGGATAAAATAATTATAAAAAATAACCCTCATCCTTTAAGAAAAACAATCTCTTCCTCTACTTCTCG
>JAYEHT010000147.1:0-2572 GCA_034659655.1 Candidatus Aerophobota bacterium
TTTTTCCTATAAAGATAGTGTGAGTCCCAGCATCTACCTCTTTAATCACCCTGACCTCCAGACAGGCTAAAGTGTTGTCCAGAACTAGAGGAGCTCCTGTTTTACCAATTTTATAGTGTACCTGGGTGAATTTATCTATTTCTCTACCTGACTTGAAACCAAAGTGACCGATAAAGTTCAAGGATGTGTCCTCCGAAAGAACAGAGGCAGCAAAAACCCGGCTTTTTTCAATAAATTGGTGGGTGAGATTCTCTTTGTTGATACTTACAGCGACACTCGGAGGTTCCGCAGTAACTTGAAAAAGGGTATTGGCAATCTGTCCGTTTAATCTGCCTTCTTTTCTTGAACTGATAACATATAAACCATAACTTATCTTGTACAAAGCCTTAAGATTCACCTTTAGCCTCCTTGTATCCTGTTTTCCGCAGTTATAGAAATCTTATCTTTGGATTTGAGTTACAGACTTGCTTTTTGACATAAATGCTGTATCTTAGGAAAAAAACTTAAAGGATGCACTAAGATGCAGCAGAAATCAATGGCTCAAAGAGCAAAGATTAGCCTATCCCCTGTGGAAAAGAGAATATTTAAGGTATTAGGCTCTACGGTCCTCATCAAACCCATCCAGAAAACGTTAAGAATAAGGGAGATAATAGATAGCTACTGTTCGGATGACTCTGAGATTACTCATGGACAATCTATAGAGATCCTTACCACCAACCGCCTCATGGCTCCTAAGCCCCTTTATCATGTAGAGAAGTGGGCCAAGGACATAGCAGTCAAGGAGGTCTATGGGATACTCCCGGAGAAGCTCAATGACGATCGTTTAGGAAGATCTCTGGATGCCATTTATCCTCATATGGAAAATATCTGGGATCAGATTCTCACCGAGGCTATTTTAAAATACGATATAGACATAAGTTTTCTCATCCGTGATATGACTTCCTTTTACTTTGAGGGCGAATATGAACAAAGTAAGCTCATCGAACTTGGATATAGTAGAGACAAAAGAGAAGATAAGGTTCAGGCTAACCTTGAGGTAAACGTCACTGCCAAGGAGAACATCCCTTTTTCCTATAAGCTCTTGTCTGGGTCAACAGCTGATGGAGCAACAATCCTTGAGAATATGGAAAGGCTAAAGAAACTAAGGGATAGCCTCCCGAAAGAGAAGAAAAAGCCCCTGCTCATCATTGGAGACGGAAAATGCATCTCTGAGGAGATCATTCCCAAGTATCACCAAAAAGGAATCTATTATCTAGCTCCTTTAGAAATTACTGAAAAGAGAAGAGATCTCGTTAGCTCTATCCCCGAGGAGGAGTTTGATAAAAACAAGCTACAATATAAAAGGAAGAAGACCGATGCCTACTTTGGGGTGATGAGGACCATTAGCTTTGAGGATAAGGGAAAGGTCTACGAGGACAAGGCCCTCATCGTCAAGAGCAAGACGAAGCTCTGCCGGGATAGAAAGAGAAGAGAAAAGGCCATCCAAAGAAGGGAGGAAAAGCTCAAGCACATTCTATCTAAACTCAATAAGAGGAAGTACAAGAAAAGATCCTATGTCGAGAAGACGATCGAGAAGGCCCTTTCAGGAAGCCGGGCAAAGAAGTACTTTGAGGTTAGCTTAACAGGAAAGGATGGAAATTTGAAGCTCAACTGGAGTCTAGATGAAAAAGCCATCGAGGAGGATGAGAAGCTCGACGGAAAGTATATTCTCCTCTCAAGCTATTGCTTTAAATCAGCCGATGATATGCTCACCTCCTACAAGGGAAGGGATAAGGTAGAAAAGAGGATCTCCCACTTCAAGGGACCTCTAAGGATAAGACCCTTATTCGAAGATGAGTGATGAGAGAATTGCCTCCTTGGTTTTTGTGGTCATGCTCAGTCTCCTCATCTATTCCATCATCGAGATGCTTTGCCGAAGAAGTGGTTTTCCCAAGATTACCACGAGAACTGTCCTCTTCTATTTCGAGCACTTGCTGATCCTCACATCTATATTTAGTGATAACAGTAGACTCACTGTTATCCAGAGCCTTTCTGACATCCAAAGGACAATCTTGAAGGCCCTCTCCTTTCCAGATCCCGAGAGCTATATCAGTCCCCTTGACTAGACATTTATCTTCATCGAAGAAAGGAGGAAATTAAGAGGTATGAGTAAGAATCTAAAGGGGTCTTTTTGTCTTCTTTTCTTTCTTGAACCAATTTGTCAAAAAGCGAAGGGCGAAACGATGTAAAATACATCTCATCTAAATTAATGAGGCCGTTTATTGCAGTTTGAAAGCGATAATGCGATAGAATATCAGAAAGTGCGAAATATAGGTTCCAAATAGGTATAATGTAAATGCACAGGAAAAGTTATGGGAGGTCTAAATTGAGCTTTAAACCTATCCCTGTAGAGAAGAAAATTGAAGCAGCATTCAGAGTAATAGCAGGGGAGAATATCCAGCCCTCTTTAAACCCCAGTATAAGGTGATGAAGGAATTTCAAATCTCATGGGGAGCGCAAGCTCATTTTAATCTCTTCACCCTAAGGCACCCCTTCAGGGCCTTCCCTCGGGGAAAGAGAAAAGGATATTCTC
>JAYEHT010000148.1:0-2518 GCA_034659655.1 Candidatus Aerophobota bacterium
ACCCGCTCACCCAATTTTTCTGACTGACAATGCAGCTCAAAGTTCTCCAACATATCTTTAGTTCCAAATAATTTGGTTAGTCCAGTGCAAAGTTTCTCATCTTTATCTGGTAAAATCTCGGTTATCCGAGTGCCTATCACCTTACGGGGTTCTGTTTTAAATGTTTCATAAAAGGTGCGATTAGCACTCTTTATCCTCAAATCCTTATCCACAACAAGCAAAGAATCTGGGACGGTAGCTACTATATTTTCTGAAAAAATCTTTTCTTTTCTTATTTCTGCCTCTGCAAGCTTTAGTTTTGTAATGTCTTTGAAATCTTCAACAATGCCAATCAGTTCACCATCAGATGAGCGAAAGGGAGTTGCCGTCACAATGCAGGGGATTCTGGTACCGTCGTTGCGTTCTTTTTCTATCTCACATTCAACGCTTTTCTCACCGTCGAGAATTCTGGTCAGTAGACAATTAGGAGTATGACATAGATGACTGAAAAACACCTCATAGCACTTTTTGTTAGCCGATTCATCCTTGCTTATGCCCACCATAGTGGAAAATGTGTCATTAATTCGAAGCACGTTGAAGTCTTTATCGACCACACGCATCCCGTGGGCTGCGGTGTTGAATATCTGATTGGTGGCTGCCTCTGTACGCTTGAGCTTGGTGAAAATGAATTTGATATAGACACCGAACAGGATGATGCACACAACTAACGAGTGCATCCAGATTTCATACGGATCCGGGCTCAGCAGTTGCTCGATGAAAGGACCCTTATGAAAGAAAACCGCAGCGATTAAGGATTCAAGCAGCCAGTATAGCAAGCTCAGCCCGATGCCGATCCAGATCATATTATGGTGAAGCTTTGTACGCTTATGTTTCATAAGTTATCTCCTCCGCTTGTTTTTGGACTAACATAATTACATACTGGAGAATTCCCAAAAGTTGTTATAAAGAGGTTATAAAGATTTTTCTCTTCTCGGACCCATCCTCTCCGAACCTGAAGGTATCTGAAAACACAATTTTTTTCTTTTACAAATCTTTTTATGCCACCATTCTTGCTATTCGGGCTTAGATGGCTAAGTAACCTCTTTTTTAGATTTTTCGCACTTCCTATATAGAATGTCTGACAACAACCATCGGGGTATTCTATTGCCTCACCATCCAGACGAAGTTCATATATCCCTGGATAAGCAGGAGCATTATCCTTTACTGATGAGCTTGTAAATGGATAGATTTTAGAAAGGTTCGGCTGTAATAAGACATATCCATAACTATTTGCTCTTTCAGAAGACGGTAATATTCCCAAATCCTTCCTGCAGTATGCAACCTCCCTTCCTGTAATTGATAAGTTATATTCACCTTTTAATTTACACCTTAACTCCTCGTCTGTATAAGGCTTTTTTACCAGTCCATTACAAATGTCCCCCTTTTCCCTCCTAAGAATTGCCTTTATGCACCTTTTCACTGTATCCCTTCTTGAAGGAAACAGAGAATTTAATGAAACCTGTTTTCCTTGAGGCGTAATAATAGATATTCCTTGTGCAACACGAGATATTCTGCTTGTATCTATTACAAAACCTCTGCAATGGTCATTTTCCTTACAGGTAGAGAGAATCCTTGCTAACTCTACTTTTTGCAGAGGTCTTAATTTTAAATCCAACTCATTTTCAATTTCACTATTTGCCTCAAAGTAATTTCTCTGGTATTCCACTATTCCTTTAAGTATCCTGTGCGTTATCAGGTTTCTGCTGCTAATACGTCTTAATTTATGTAAAAGTCTACCGATATTCTTTTTTTCCTCTTCCATCAGCTTTACCCCATTAGATAGCAAACATCTAACGGGGTTTGCATTATTTATAATTCTCTTTAGCTTCTCATTATCAGGTATATATTCAATTGAAAACTCTTCCTTAATATAGTGGATGGGAAAATTTACCCCTTTTTTAATTTTAGCAATCACCCCAACTTCAGCCAGGGCAAAGGCACTCTCCTTCTCACTCAGTATCTTTGCGCCTAAAAGAGGTTTGTGAATTATAATACCTTCACGAGTCAATCTCTTATAAAGAGGTAATGCTTCTACCGCTTGAACAAAATTTATAAATTTCTCCAGCGGATATTCCAGAAAATCTGCAAGGATTATCTTCCCGATGAGTTTACTCGGTCTTTCCATTCTGCATTCCGCCATCCGCAATCAAGTTATTTTCCTTTTGAATGGTTTACCTTCTCCGTTAAAGTTAAGATTAAATTATTTATCTTCTAAAATGTTTACTCGGCGATTTAACTCAGCATAAGAGGATTTCACTTCAGAGAGAATCTCCTTATGCTCTTTCTGGTTCTGCTCTCGTAAGGTATCCAAATCCTGGCGAAGCTCTTTATGCTGCTTCTCTTTCTGCTCTCGCAAGGTATCCAAATCCTGGCGAAGCTCTTTATGCTGCTTCTCGTTCTGCTCTCGTAAGGTATTCATCTCTTGATAAATCTCCTTATGCTCTTTCTGGTTCTGCTCTCGTAAGGTATTCATCTCTTG
>JAYEHT010000149.1:0-2505 GCA_034659655.1 Candidatus Aerophobota bacterium
GAATATGGTATAATATAGTTGGTTATGAATCAAGAAATTATTGAATCAAAGGATTTCCAGAAGAACTAATGGGAGCCGAGAAAAAAAGCTTACTATAAAAGTCAAGTATGAGTCTGATAACTGAAAATTTAACATATCTCTATTAATAACGAGAATTTCCTCTTTTTAAAGATTTAAAAAATAACCAAATTGTTCTTTGTAAAACTTATTTTAAGAGCTATCAACTCCTTTTGTCCCTGGATTTGTATAATGAAGCTAAAGCTTATTATACGGGGTATGGATTGGAGGTTAATCTCTCCTGTTTAGTCCCACTCTTAACCTGGCGATCGTGCAGAGTTTTCTCACTTTATTGGTGAGAAAGAGCTTTACCTTACCATCATACAAGATGTAGGAAAAGAGAGAAAGTTAAGCTTTTACTTTGCAAAGTTAGCTAACTAATTAGCTAGAGCTTTTCGAGGTGATACAACTTCCTCCAATCCATAGCCAAAATTACCTTTTAAATAAAAAAGACCAATATAGCCAATTTCTATTTTAAAAAGGTAGTTATAAGGCATTTAAAAGAGCAAGGATGCGTCCTCTGGGTTCCTCTAAGTCAAAAGTTTCTACTTTAGAATTTATCCTTATCTTAACATAAGTAGGATCCTCTTCATCAAATAAAACTACTTTAGAGCTTTTTCTAAAGACCTCTAATAAATTAATATCTAAGTTAGCAATCTCTTTAGAGTCAAGGGATACATTGAGAGGTTGATTTAAGGCTTTTGCCCTGGTCTTAAGATTGCCGGTACCTACTTTCTTAGGGTCAAAAGAAGTTTTGTTCTTTAACATATAAAAGCAGATTCTTAAGAATTTATCCGCTAGAACTATCACTGCTTGCATAGGTTTTTTACCTAACACTTTAGTCTCATAAAGAAAATAGTTAGTAAAAGGTGGACAGTTTCTCATTAAGCTAAAAGCGGCTAAAATAGAGGTTACCCTTAAAGAGCTAATACCCTTTTTACTAATGTAGCGTTTCTTATGAGTTTGTCCTGAGCTGTTTTCCACTGTATCTAAACCTGCTAATTTAACTAATTGATGTCCATTAGAAAATGTATTGACATCGCCTACTTCAGCTATTACCTCACTAGCTAAAACAGGTCCAATACCTTTAATAGTAGTAAGAGTCTGATTTAGTTCTTTTAAAATATTATTAATGTCCTTATTCAATATAGAGATTTGTCTTTTTAAAAGCTTAATTTGCTCTAAGATCATTTGAATCTGCTTAATATGAGCTTGGTTATTACGCTTAATACCTAAGGAAAACTGAATTAAAGAGCACAGTTTCTTGGGAGTAATCTTAGTATTATTAGTTCCATAGATTCTAAACACAGAGGAAAGTTCTTTTAAAGATGTAGATTCAAAGATATCTAGACTTGGGAAAAATCTTAAGATAGCCATAGAGAGTCTACCAGTTATATCGGTGAAAGCATCTACTAACTCTGGACAGAGCTCATAAACAATGGTCTTTAACTTTATCTTCTTGGAAGAAAGCTCTAAGACAAGATCCCTACGATTCCGAACTGTTTTTTGAAGTAAACGAAAGATTCCCAGCATAAACCGAGCGGGATTGGATTTACCATCACAGACAAGATCACAGATAAGTCCTGGATCTATTTTATCATTTTTATTAGCCGCAGGATCTTCTTCTTTTCTTTTGTAATGAACCTGAACTGGATTAACTAAATGAACACGATAACCTCTATCATGAAGAGAATAGCCTAAAGGTTTCCAGTAAACACCTGTAGGTTCTAAGGCGAAAATGACCTCTTTAGCTTTATGTTCTTTCATAAGATGTTTAACTTTTTCTAAGAGAAAATCCAGTCCCTTCTTAGAGTTATAAATCTTTAAGATAGGTGAAATAACCTTTCGATTTTCTAAAATCTTTACCCGGGCATAATGTCTTTTCTTATGGACATCTATACCCACTACTAAAGCAATAGAGTTCTTTTTCTTCATCGCAGTCTCCTAATTTACTATTTTGCCTTTTTGGCAAGGGATAGTTTTTTTAACTATAATATCAAATATTCTGCAATAATAAAGGTGAATAGACAGATTGTATAATGTCTGCCGCCCTACTTTGTTTAATAAAATTTAGTAGGGTACCAAAATCTATTATACACCAGGAGGTGATATTCCTTAATTAGAGAGCTCCAGGATTTTACTAAAATTAAACCGTAATGTCAAAAGTTTTATGGTAGGCGCAACTTTTAAGTAGTGTAAAGAAAAATTATTGCTCCTCTTCGCAGGCTAAGCCTTGCGACTACCAATTACAAAAAGAAAAAATTACTTTTGACATTACCAAAATTAAAAAAAGGAGAAAGAGATGAGAAAAAGGTTGAGCATAATATTAGCAGTAGTAGGATTAATGGTGTTAATGACGAGTTCCGTAGTTAAAGCTAATGGAATGAAATTAGTGATAGGTGGAACTCTGGGTTATGTGAGTATGAATAAGGGTGATTTAAAAGATTG
>JAYEHT010000150.1:0-12851 GCA_034659655.1 Candidatus Aerophobota bacterium
ATTTTTCCTCCTCTCCTCGGAAGTCCAGTAAATGAAAAGCCTTTCAGGGTTCTTGTTGTACCTTTCTTCCAATATATAACCATAAAGGCAAAGCTGTTTATAATACCTGTCTATAATTGGATTATTTACATCAGGCTTTGGCTGTGTTTTAAAGTCCAAAACTTCTAACTTTTCATCTTCCCCTAATAGAAGGTCTATTTTACCTGCAAGAATATATTCATCTTTTTCTACCGAAACATCAACCTCAGCCTCTATTATTCTATTTAAATAGTTATAGTTCTGTTGAAAATAGTTTAAGACCTGTTTTAAAGCAACCTCTTTTTGAGTCTTGCCAAGAGGGCGCATTCCAGAAGTAAGAAGAGCACGGTAGTTTTCCTCAAACCACTGCTCTATTTGGGGAATATCTATCTCCTTTAAGTTCCCCTCAAGACTCCAGCGGTGAATATCTTCTGTGGTTTGATGAACAAGAGAACCAAATAAAATCGTTCCTGCGCGAGAAGGTGTAAATTGATACTCTCTGTAAAAGAGATATTGTTTAGGACAGGTTTCATAGACGTTTATGTGAGAGGTAAGGCTGTAAGATTTTTTAGGAATAAACTGAGGCTTGGAGGTAAACTTCAACGCTTTTAAAGTTTTCTTTTCTACATAAGGCCACTGGTTAAGGCTATCCCAAATAGGGGAAAAATAAGTTTTGGGTTTAGTTGGAGTAGTGAGAACGAGAATTTTTTCTGCTCGGGAAAAAGAAACATAAAAATGACGCGTTCTATCAAATTCGGTAACCCGCTTCTCTGGTTCAAAAGTCCCTCGAGGATAAAAGGAGGACAAATCCCTATCAACCTGTTTTTCTACTTTGAATGTCTTGTTCAAGGATCCTACCACTACCACCGGGAATTCCAATCCTTTTGACTGGTGGATAGTCATAACTTGAACATAACCTTTGGGAATAGGATTTTCAGGGTCTTCGTATTCATCTATCCCTCCTTGCATTAAGAAGTTAAAAAAACTATTAAAGAGATAAAACTTTATCAGGTCTTTATTTTTGAAGGTTACCAGGGAAATATGGTAGTAAATCTGAAAAGCATTGAGGAGTTTTGAAAAAATAGCCAAGTTTCTTGCCTTATTCTCTTCTTTTAGAAAATCACAGAATGGTTTATAAGCAAGAAGCTGATAAAAATAGTCAATTACAGTAAGATCCAGTGATTCTCTCTCTTTTAAATTTGAGACTTGCTCAAATTTCCTCCGGAGGTAGCTACTCAAAGGAGAATCAACATAGTCCTTGAGAAGGAGTAAAGCGTCTTCAATGAATTTTTTTAATTTATTGGTAGCAGAATTTTTTAGCTCATCATGAAATCCAAAGATAACCGCATAACAGGCAAGGGTTAATTTAACTTCCTCATTCTCAAAATAAGCTTTTGCACGAGGGGCAAAATAAGGAATTCCATAATTTGTGAGAGCATCAAGATAATGTTTACTTGAATTTAAGCGAACACTGCTTAATAAAAGAGCTATCTGACTGTAATCCTGGATAATTCTGTTTTTCTTTAAAAACTTAACCATTCTTGCAAATCTCTCTCCCTCATCATTCTCATTTTCTCCCCAGATACAAAAAACAGCGGGATAATCAGGGAAATTTATCTTGGAATTAGGGAGAATCTCCTTTGAAAATCTGAAAGGAGTTCTACCGGAAGGATTTGCCCAATCAATAGAGGCCATAAACTTATTATAAGAAGAAATAATGGATTCGTGGGAACGATAATTAATAGTAAGCTTAACTTCTTTACAATAATCAAAATGAGTCTTAAATTCAAGAATATTACGAACAGTTGCTCCTCTAAATCGATAAAGAGCCTGGTCCTCATCCCCAACTACGCAGACATTATAATCGGGTTTTCCTAATGTTAATATTATCTGTTCCTGGATATAGTTGGTGTCCTGATACTCATCCACCATTATATATTTTATTCTTCCTTTGATTTTGCCACACAGAGCGGGATTATTTAATAAATCCAGAAATATCTTCTGAAGATGAGCAAAGTCAACTTTATTAGAATTGTACATTGATTTTTGATATCGCAGATAAACAGCTGTAAGTTGTTTTATAAATGAATCTGAAGATAAAGATAATCTGCCAATATCTACTAATTCCTCAGTAATTTTATTAAGGTATGATATTAACCTCTTAATAGTAGTCCATTTTGTAGACCAACGGTTGAGAAACTTACTGTTGGAAGGCTCGCCAACTATTTCATTAAAATTCTCGTAAAGAAAGAGATATTGAATAAGCTCATCCAGGATAACATAATTACTTTTTAGGGGAGTGTGTTGTATATATTTATCTATAAAGTCACTACATATACTATGGATAGTTCCAATTTCAAGCTCGTGTAGCTGGCCTTTGTATCCCAATTTTCTTGCTATTTGACTTATTCGGTCTCTGAGCTCAAACGCTGCTTTTTCAGTAAAAGTGGTCACGATAATTTCGGAGGGAACTGCTTTCCCTGAGAGAAGTAGATAAAGCGTTCTTAAAACAAGAACAAGCGTTTTGCCTGTCCCTGGCCCAGCAATTACAAGAAGAGGACCGTCTGTTTGGGTAATTGCTCCTAATTGAGCATCATTTAAATCTGGAAAATGCTCCTGGATTGCCTCAACTATTTTAATCATAAAAGTTTTCTCTCCCGGAAGCTAAAATAACTACTTGGAGTCACAATTATGTGGTCGTAAACTATAATTCCAAGTGTTTTGGCAGCTAAATCGAGAGCTTTAGTCAAGTTGATATCATAGTCAGAAGGCTGTGGGTTTCCATCGGGATGATTATGAGCAAAGACTAATGCATAAGCTTTATGCTTTAAAGCCATTTCCATCACTTTTCTTGGATAAACTGTGGTTCTATCAATAGTGCCTTTTGAAACAGTATCGTCATCAACAATAGAAAACTTGCTATTGAGATAGATTATCCTGAATTCCTCGTCTCTTTTGTCACCAATTTTTTTAATACAATAGCTAATAAGCTCCTTCGGCATTTTTGAAATAGGACTCTGCTTTGCTTTTTCCATCTGGTAAAGGGCGCTTACATCTTTAACAAAAGTAATAAGTTCAACTGTTTTATTTTTCACATAGGGGAAAACTTTTAACTCTTCAGGCGATGCCTCAAAAATACCCTTAAGAGACCCAAATTTCTTAAGCATATCTTTAGCTATCGGCTTGACATCTTTTTGAGGTATAGAGAAAGTTAAAAGTAATTCTACAACTTCGTAATTCTGCAGGTTTTCAATCCCATATTTCATAAACCTCTCTCTTAGCCTTTTCCTGTGCCCTAAATAATGAGGTTTTACCGAATGCTTGGGGTCTTTATGAGCCATTGTCTCACTCTTTTCTTCTCCAAAAATTACCTATTAAAGCAGTCAATTATAGTTTTTAAGTAGATAAATATATATCCCTTATTTTCATCTCTTATAATACAGCCCTCTTCCGGTTCCTCCATTAATGCCTCCACAGCATATTTTAAAACCTCCGGTTGAAGATAGTTACTAATTATTTTTTTAGTAGTATCCATAAAACCAGTTTCTGATTCACCTGCAAGATATTCCAGCATTTTCATATTTTCCCTCTCTGTCTCATCTAAAACATCCCCTGTAATTTTAGCCAGAGGTTTACTTCCCTGTGACATTATTTGCCAGACTACTACCCCTAAATAAAGTAGTTGTTCTTGCTCATCCTGGTTGAAGATTTCATGACCTACCGCTAAAAGATAAGCAAGGACAAAGGGCTGCTGTTTTTGCATAAGGTTAATCAGTTTAGGAAGCTCTCCCAGAGACATAGTGCTCATTTTTTTCCAGGTTCTTTCAACAACTTCTAAAGGTATAGACTCCATTCTGAACTCCTAATTTTTGAGAGTCTTACTTATGTCAAGTTTGAAGACCTGACCCCGTTTTCATAAACCACTTTTCCTTCTTCTCTGGCAGCATTTATTATTAATGAACTTCCTTTTTCCCATTCTGTAGGGGAATAATACATTATATCCACAGGTATTGTAATTTTTTCAACGAGCTCTCTATGTATTCCACTTACAATTTCCACTTTTTCAAATATATCTTTATCCTCAAAATTCTCAGAAACAACTATTATATCAAGGTCGCTTTCTTTTTTCTCCTCTCCTTTTGCGTAAGAACCAAAAATTACTATTTTATAAATTTCAATTCCCCGTTTTTGAAAAAGCTTTTCTAAAATTTCAACCGCTTTTACAATCTTTCTTTTAACCATAATAATAACTCCCTACTCATTTTCAATAAATCTTTTACCCTTGTTTTATTATACTGCTTTAGTAAAGTTTCAATTTCATCAGGATATCTTGTAGGAACGCTTAAATCATTGAGGTTATCCATAAAACTTTGAAGGCCTTCTGGTAAGCTTAAATTTGCCTTTTTGCTTAAATAATTTAAGTCATGAGTCTTGGGCGGGTTTTTTTGAAGGTTTTTAGCATAAAATCCCTTCAATGCTTTTTCAATGGATAGATGACACATAAAAACTGTGTAAATGTATCTTTCCGTATTAAACATTGCTTCAGCTGTCTTAATATCATAATCTGCCTGCTTAAACCATTCTTCTGGAGGTTTAAATTCTTTATTCATCTCTCGCTCCATATCGATTTACCAGACAGTGTCTGGTATTTTGAGTGTTTCATATTTTAATTTTTCCTAAGTTAAATTTTTCAATTCTCTTTCAAGGTCTTTTCTATGAATAATCTTTAAGATAATAATTTTCTGTGTTTCAACACGATAGATAATCCGATATTCTCCAACTCTGAGGCGATAGGTAGGTTCTTTTATTGGTTAGTTTTTGTATAGCTTTATATAAGCGGTCAATTGTCTTTTCTTTCAATCTTCTGCAGTCTTCCTCAACTGGCTTAGCAACTACTATCTCAAACTTTTTCAATTTTTTTATTGGACTCTTTTATTTCATCTAAGCTTGTTAACTCCCCCCTTTTATAAGCTTCCCAGGATTTTTCTATTGAGTCTCTTATTTTTTTGCTGTGGGAAATAATATAATCTTCGAAGTCTTCTTCTTCCAAGTTTTGAAGTAAAGCCTTGGGTTTCCCCCAGGAAGTAATGATAATATCCTCTTTTTTAGCATCTCTTAGTATTTCTGAGAATTTGGCTTTAGCTTCTCTAATAGGAATAAATTTCATTTTTATCTCCTTGTAGTTTCATTTGTAGTTAATTTTAGCTAAATAAATCTTTTTGTCAAGAGCCTACTCAAGACTATGTTAAATTTTGCGTCTCAATGAAATTTGGAGGATTTTTTTGAGGGTCTACTTACGAGCCGATGTTGATGAGAATTCCCGGAGGATCAGGATTAAGGAAAAGATTAGTGCGGCAATGAATATGATAATTATACTCCCCAGCTGAATTTTACTTGCCCCTAAGGAACGAATCTGCAGTATACTTATAGTTAATACGCTCCCTCCTATAACTGTTATGATAACCTTCAAGAATATGATTGATAAATAGAAAAACTTCATTAAGTCTCCCAGGAGAGAAATTAGATATCCTGCAAAATTTGATTCTAAAGAATTAGAACCTTTTAAGAAAGAGACTTGAGGTTTTTTTACCTTTTCTTCTTCAATCAAATGAACTACCCAGCCTAAAAACATCCAGAGAAGACCATTGATAAACATACACCAGGATTTTATAGCTATGTCTATTTGAACATAGGAGAGGGGAGAGAAAGAAAAAAATGCCGTAATTACTATTCCCATACCGAGCATGAAGGCTGCTATTAACAAGACTGGAACAGGGAAGTTCTCTTTGGATAACATATATAAATTATAGTAAAATTAGTTGCTCTCGTCAATTAAACACATTAATTAATTCAAGTTCCACCCATAAATAGCAAAATCGTAACTTTTTAAATAATTAGGTTACTGAAAACCTCTATTTATCCCATTTTTTGTTTTGAGAAATTTCATAATAGTGATGAATAAACGATTCAATGAGGGACTTTCCCCGAGATATTTTTGACTTATCCTATCACTTTATTATAATAAGCTAATAACCTTTTAGAGATGTCGGGAGGAGGTCTTGCAAGAATACCAGATTGCTGAAATTTTAAAGGCATTGTCTCGTCCTTCCCGTATAAAGATATTGCAAGTTCTGGAAAAAGGTGAAATGTGCGTAGGGGAACTTGAGGGACGGGTTAAAATCAAACAATCTAATCTCTCCCAGCATCTCAGGATCTTAAAGGATAGAAGGATTCTAAAATGTGAGAGGAGAGGAATGGAGGTGTGTTACTGGATAAGGGATAGAAAGGTCTTAGATGTTATAAAATGTGCAAAAATTTTTTTACCCAAGGAAGCTAATATAAGAGATAAACTGGAGGTTAACCCACTTGTTTAAGGTCATCTGAGTTTGCTGATCTTAAAAAAAGAAAATATCAATAGTTAGAAAAGGAGAAATAAGATATGCCCTGGATAAAACAAGAAGATTGTAACGGTTGTGGGATTTGCGTTGAAGTGTGTCCAGTAAATGTAGTTTTTATGGATAACGAAAAAGCAGACATAGATATGGATAACTGCATTCGTTGTGGAAAATGCCATGGTATATGTCCTCAAGAAGCGGTAAGGCACGATAGTGAAAGGATACCTGTAGAAGTAGAAGCAAACATGGAGGAGACAGGAAAGTTGATGCAACATTTTAGGAATAAAAAAGAGAAGCGAGAATTTCTTGAGAGAATGATTAAGCATTTTAACAAAGAAAAAATAGTTGCAGAAAGAACTTTAGAGAAAATTAAGATATTAAAGGAAAAGATATAATTGTGGTTGGACTGTTAAAAGAGAAAGGAAACGGAAAATAGAGGAGGTTAAGAAAGAAAATCAGAGGAGGTGAAAGAAGGTGAAATCAAGGAGTTCATTGGTTAAAGCGATAATGTTAAGTGTTCTGGTTGTATTTTTATTTGCCAACACTGGTGTAATTGCTTCTCAAAAGAAGCGGGCTATCACCCTGAGTGGTAAGAAACTAATTCTTAACTACAGTGAAGAAATTTATTGGAGTGAAGGACAATTCAACCAGGAGTATGAGAAGTACTCCGAGAATAAGGCAAAGTATCTGGGAGATTTTATAGGAAGCTTTTCGAATGTATTTTTAAAATCCGCTCTTAAAGCAAATGACTGGAATATATCTTTTGAGTCTCGATATAGCTTAAAAACTGAGGAAACCCTATATTTAACTTTGATTCAGTGCAAAATCGAGGGAGCAGCCAGTGGAACAGCAGAAAGTCCTTACTTTAGAACGGAGTGGTTACTAATGCCTCTTTTAGGAGGAGGAATCGATCTTTACACCTTTAAGTATCTAACAGACAAGATACTTGTTTACGAAGGTGAGGTTGACCACACTCCAATAAAAATTACCTTTAAATTCTCAAAGCCTGTAAGTCATTGCCATTACCACATCTGGTATAAGTAGGTTTAAAGTGCATTGTAAAGAAAGATGGAAACTGATATAGAAAAATGGTTTAAAGAAGAAGGTGAAAGAGTTTTAAAAGAGGTTGGTATTAAAAAGGCTCATACAATTTTAGATTTTGGATGCGGTGCAGGAACTTACTCTTTACCTGCTGCAAAAATAGTTGGAGAAGAGGGAAGAATTTTTGCTCTGGATAAAAGCAGAGTTAAGCTTAATGAATTGATACGAAAAGCTGAATCAGCTGGATTAGAAAATATAAGAATAATGGAAACATCAGGAGAACTAAAAATTCCCTTGAGAGAGAGATCTATTGATGTAGTCTTACTTTATGATATTCTACATTCTTACTATTTTTCACTAAGTGGAAGAAGAAAATTATTAAAAGAGGTTTATAGAGTTTTAAAGCTTGATGGTCTACTTTCAGTTTATCCAGAGCACATGAAACTAAAGGGGATTATACAGGAAATAGAGAAGACAAACTTTCATTTTGAGAAAAAGTATCTTAAAGCACTTATCCACGAGGATAGATATACAGGTGCTCATGTTTTAAATTTTAGAAAGTAGAAGGAGGAAAAAATATTTAAAGGGTGTAAACCACAGAGGGAAAATGGCAAGGGTGAAAATGCCTATACCTGTGGGGGTTGACAAAATTAAAATATATGGTATAAATATATTTAAAATATACCCTCTGTTACAAAAGTGGGAAAGAGGAAATACTTTATGGTAAAAGTAGTAAGAGATGACCTTTTAAAAAGACTGAGAAAGGTTAGGGGGCAAATAAGCGGTTTGGAGAGGATGGTTGAGGGGGATGCCTCTTGTTCTGATATTTTAATGCAGATTAGTGCTGTCAGGGGAGCGGTTGGAAAGATAGGTATGCTGATTATGCAAAATTATATGAGAGATTGCTTTGTTTATCAGGATAAAGAGACTTTCGAGGATAGAATAGGAGAGCTGGTTAAAAGTTTTTCCAGGTTTATAAGGTAAGTTCCTTCCAAATAACCTATCCATTTTTAAAGTGATTCTCAATTGAGGTTTCCAACGCTTGACAAAAATTTTTTATCTTGTAATATACTTTACAGCGTAAGGTATAGTATATAGAAAAGGTGAAGTATGAAGTATCCAAGATGTGACTTTGATAATCCGGAAAGTAGCAAATACTGCAGCCAATGTGGCATAACCCTTCCAGGGGAGAGAGGGGTTAAAATTTTTTAATTTAGATAGTGAAAGAATTCACAATCGCAAAGTGTAGTTTATTCTATAAATTTTAGCGAAGAGAAGGTAAAAGATGAAATCCGAAATTAAATCCGGTAAGGTAGGCAGATATATTATAACTTTAATCTTTTTGTTCATCTTATGGGTTTTATTAACATCCACCTTAGCCTGGGAAGAACTAACTACAGGCCTTATCTTCTCGGCAGTTATTGCAATTTTTGGGTATAACTATTTTACCACAAGAGGTCTATCGGGAATTACTCTAAAAGGAATCTTTTACTTTTTCCTTTACATACCAGTTTTTTTCTGGGAGATGATTAAGGCAAATTTTGATGTTGCTTACAGAGTAGTCCATCCCAAAATGCCCATAAAACCGGGAATAGTCCAGATTAAAACAACACTTAAACCCGATATTGCTAAATTAATTCTTGGAAATTCTATAACGTTAACTCCAGGGACATTAACTGTAGAAATCGCGAAAGATAATTTGCTTATTCACTGGATTAATGTAAAAGCTGAAGATATTCCCGGAGCAACAGATATTATTGGGAAAAGGTTTGAGAAGTACCTGAAGGTGATTTTCAAATGATTTTGGTAATTTTCTTTGGAGTCATTACAGTTGCGGTTGTCTTAGCTTTAATTCGTGCCCTGAAGGGGCCAACATCACCGGATAGAGTAGTTGGTGTGGATATAATGGTAACTATCACCATAGCATTGATGGTTCTTCTGGGTCTTTTTTTCAACAGGCGTATTTATCTTGATGTAAGTTTAATATATGCGGTGCTCTCTTTTGTGGGAGTGATAGCTATAGCTCGTTACCTTGATAGAGGGCTATGAACCAAATAATAGGGTATCTAATAACAGGAGCTGGAGTGGCCTTTCTTTTCTTGGGCGCTTTGGGAGTATTTAGACTTCCCGATGTATACAACAGACTCCAGGCTGGAACAAAGTGCACCACGCTTGGGGCGTTTTTATCAATTATTGGTGCAGGTATAATTGAGCCTGCCTGGTTTTTAAAATGTTTAGTGATAGCTGTATTTATCTTATTTACAAATCCTATCAGTGCTCATGCTCTTGCCAGAGCAAGTTATAAAAGTGGAGTGAAACTCTGGGATAAAAGTGTTGTTGATAAATGTAAAGAATTTGAGGAATGCACTAAAGTAGAGGGGAAAAGTAAATGATTTTCCAGCTAATCCTTATCTTTATTATGATTATTTTAGCTGTTGCAGCGGTTGTATTTAAAGATTTGATAAATGCTGTGGTTGCCTGTGCCGCGGTGAGTTTAATTACCTCTATCTTATTTTATTTCCTTCAGGCGCCAGATGTTGCTATGGCTGAGGCTGCTATTGGTGCAGGATTAACCACAGCAATATTTATCATTGCTATACGGAGAACGGAAAGACACGAAAAAGAAAAATGAGAACGAGAAAGATAGTTAGTATCATTATACTTCTCATAATCGCTGGAGGGTTTATGATAACTTTCTCCCAAATTCCTTTTGGCAAAGATAAGATAAATGTAGCTAACTATTACATCAGCAGAGGAATTGAGGAGACCGGTGCTGTTAATATAGTTACCTCAGTTGTTTTGAACTATCGAGGATTTGATACCTTGGGCGAGGTTACGGTGCTTTTTATTGCTGCTATTGGCCTGGGTGCGGTTTTATTTGTGGAGAAAAGAGTCCAGAAACATACATCCGACAATAAGGAGGATAAGGCTAAAAGGGCAAGTTTAATCCTGCGCACAGGCTCAAACCTCCTTTTCCCCTTAATTCTTCTTTTTGGCGCGTATATCTTTATCCATGGTCATCTCACCCCCGGGGGAGGATTCCAGGGAGGAGCAGTTGTTGCCTCCGGGTTTTTGTTGATATATTTAGCATTTCCAAAACAGAGTATAAACAAAAAATCATCAAGTGTAGCTGAAAGTTTAGGTGGGCTAATTTTTATAGGGATTGGACTTCTCGGTCTTATTTTCTCTGGATATTTCTTAAGTAATTTTTTACCCAAAGGGATTCCCAATACTCTCTTTAGTGCTGGTATTATCCCCATTATATATATTGCTGTGGGATTTAAAGTTGGGTTTGATCTAACTGGTATTATTGATGATTTGTTGGGGAGAAGCAAATGAATCTTATCTATAACTGGATGTACTATATTAGCTCAGGAGGTTTAATCTTAATCGGTATGTATATCGTTCTGGTGAAGACAAATTTAATTAAGATAATTATCGGACTTCACTTTATTGATACCGGGATAAATATTCTACTTATCTGTATTGGCTATGTAAAAGGAAGAACTGCCCCTATATTCTCTACCTCAGGGATAAATCCTACAAATGTTGTAGACCCTGTGCCTCAAGCTTTAGTGCTAACTGCTATTGTTATTGGAGTAGCTGTATTAGCTTTAGCACTTTCTATTGCTATTAAAGTCTATGAGCATAATAAAACTTTAAACGTTAGTAAGATAAAGAGGTTAAAATGGTAAATCCATCACTTTTAATTGGTCTGCCTTTAGCTTTTGCCTTTTCTATCCCTCTTTTCGGTCTTGTCTCCAAAAGAATTGGAAAATATATACCTATCGTAACTTTATTAATTAATGTTGTTATTAGTTTTATGTTAATCCCACAGATTTTAAAAAATCCGATTGTTGTATCTATTGGAGGCTGGAGCCCACCTTTTTGCATTAACCTGGTGGTAGGACCTTTGGGGATTTTCCTTGCCACTCTTATCTCGGGTATTGGTTTTTTGGTTTCTATATATGCAGTCAGTTATATAAAAGAAGAGCCTACCGAGAAATATCACATCCTATTTTTACTATTAATGGTTGGGGCAATAGGTATAGTTTTAACCGGTGATATATTTAATCTTTTTGTTTTCTTTGAGATCCTCTGCATCTCCTCATATGCTCTTGTCGCCTACTATAAGGATAAAGAAGGAACAGAGGCGGCAATGAAATACTTAATCCAGGGTTCGGTTGGATCCAGCTTTATTTTAATTGGGGTTGCTCTTTTGTATGGTTTTTTTGGGACACTTAATATGGCAGATATTGCCAGCAGGATTACATCAGCTAATCCTACTTATCTATTCGTTACTTTAGCCTTTCTTATCACTGGATTTGGAATTGAGGCGGCTATATTTCCTTTAAATGCCTGGCTGCCTGATGCTCACTCATCAGCCCCATCATCAATCAGTGCTATTTTATCTGGCATAGCTATTAAAACCGGAGTATACGGTGTAGCAAGGATGGTTTATACTATGTTCAATGCTAATAGCATCTTACTTTTTATCGCCTTTCTTGGTTTGTTAACCCTTTTAATTGGTGAGATGTGCGCATTTAGACAGGATGATATTAAAAGGCTTTTAGCTTATTCAAGCATTGGTCAAATTGGATTAATTACCTTTGCTCTGGGAATAGCAACCTCACTCGGGGTCTTTGCCTCCTTATTCCAGATAGTATCTCATACTTTAGCTAAAGCCCTTCTTTTCTTAGCTGCAGGGTATATGATTTACAGGGTTGGTTCAAAAAGTATTGCTTCTTTATCCGGACTGGGCAAGAAAATGCCTCTCACCTCTTTTGCCTTTACTATAGGCTCTTTTTCTCTAATCGGGCTTCCACCTTTTGCAGGGTTTGTGAGCAAACTTTCAATAGTTTATGCTGCTATTCAGGTAAAAAAGCCGATTTTCTTAGCTTTTATCGCTATTGCCTTAATTGCAACTATTATTGAAGCTGGCTATTTTTTCAAAATTGTGCAAAATCTTTACTTTAAGAAAGGGAAAAACCTAGATAAGATAACCGAAACCTCTGGATATATACTAATACCAATAATTATCTTAGCTATTTTAATTATTGCGATTGGAGTCCATCCTCAGTTTATTACCGGCTTACTTAAGGAGTCAGCAAAGGAGCTTTTGGAAAGAGCAGGATATGTGGGATGGGTTCTGGGAGGCACATAAGGTGCAGCTTATAACTATATTGGTAGTCTCTTTTCTTGGAGCTGGCATAGTTTATTTAGCAGGGAAATTCTCTGGAAGAGTTCGGGACATTTTAGCAGTTTTAGTATCCTTAGCAGCGGTTATTTTAGTTAGTTTAACTTACAACCAAAAAATCTATACCAGTTTTTATTCCCTTCCCTTTTTAAATCTATCCCTTAGCTTAAGAATAGATTATCTTTCCTGGTTTTTTGCTA
>JAYEHT010000151.1:0-12816 GCA_034659655.1 Candidatus Aerophobota bacterium
GGACCTGTTTTGGCACCAATAATGTTGACCATTGTGCTCGTCTTTGTCATGCCTCGACTGTAGCTGGTCTTGCTCGTGCTTTTGGTAGTGGAGCAATGACCAATTCCATCCGGGAATTTGAAAAAGCAGATGTTATTTTAGTAACCGGCTCTAACACTCCAGAGACCCATCCGGTAATTGGGAACTACCTTAAACACTTAGTAACTTATAACAGCACAAAACTAATTATAGTAGACCCCCGAGCAATTGAGTTAACTGAATACGCTGAAATCTGGCTAAGGCAGAGAGGCGGGACCGATGTTGCCTGGATTAATGGTTTGATGAATGTAATCATCCAGGAAGGCCTTTATGATAAAGAATTTGTGGAAAGTCGGACAGAAAACTTTGATAAATTCAAGAAAGTAGTCTCCAAGTATACCCCTGAAAAAGTAGAGGAGATTACCGGGATTCCTGAAAAAAAGCTAATTGCTGCTGCAAGAATGTATGGAAAAGTAGATAGAGGTTCTATTATTTTTGCTATGGGTATAACTCAGCATACCACAGGAACCGATAATGTCCTATCTTTAGCTAATTTAGCTATGCTCTGCGGCAATGTGGGAAGAGAGGGTACCGGTGTTAATCCCCTGCGCGGACAGAATAATGTTCAGGGTGCTTGTGACCTGGGAGCTTTACCCAATGTTTATCCAGGTTACCAGAGGGTTAACGATGCACTAATTCAAGAGAGATTTGAAAAAGCCTGGAGGGTAAAGCTTTCTCCGAAGCCAGGGTTAACTGTAGTAGAAATAATGGATGCCGCCAGTAAGGATGAGATTAAAGGGCTTTATATAATGGGTGAGAATCCTATGCTCAGCGACCCCAATCTTAATCATGCAAGAGAAGGGTTGGAAAATCTCGATTTTTTAGTGGTTCAGGATATCTTTTTAACTGAAACAGCCGAGCTGGCTGATGTAGTTCTTCCCGGGGTCTCTTTTGCTGAAAAAGAGGGAACTTTTACCAATACGGGCCGCAGAATTCAACTTTTGCGTAAAGCAATTCCTGAGATTGGAGATAGTAGAGAGGATTGGAAGATTATTGTGGAAATAGGTGAAAAAATGGGCTATTCAATGGCTTATCATTCACCAGCAGAGATAATGGATGAGATTGCATCGGTAACTCCTATTTATGGTGGTATTCATTTTGATAGATTGGAGAAAGAAGGTTTGCAATGGCCCTGTCCGAGTCGCCAGCATCCTGGTACTCCTTATCTGCATAAAGGTAAATTTACTCGAGGGAGGGGCCTTTTTACTGCTGTAGATTATCTTCCACCAGCAGAGCTGCCTGATAAGGACTATCCTTTCCTGCTCTCTACAGGCAGAATGCTTTATCATTTCCACACCGGTTCTTTATCCCGAAGGTCAAAGCCATTGGATGGTATTGTCCCCGAAGGTTTTTTGGAAATTAATCCCCGGGATGCAGAGAAACTAAAAGTTAAGGATAGGGATTGGGTAAAGGTGAGCTCACGTCGGGGCAAGATTGAGGTGAAAGTGAAGGTTACCGAACGTGTGGATAGAGGAGTAGTCTTTATGAGTTTCCATTTTGCGGAATCAGCGGCGAATCTTTTAACTAACGATGCTCTGGACCCCGTGGCTAAGATTCCCGAATATAAAGTATCGGCAGTAAAGATAGAAAGGATCTGAAAATGAAGTTAAAAAATAGAGAAAAAGATGTTATCGCTCTTTTGAGTAAGGCGCAAAGAGAAAACAAGCATAATTATATTACTGAAGAGAAGCTAAAGATTATTGCTCAGGAGGCAGGGTTAAGTTATAGTGAGGTTTATGGGGTAGCCACTTTTTATTCTTTATTCAGCTTAAAACCGCGGGGTGAGTATGTCATTCGGGTTTGCGACAGTGGACCCTGTCATCTAATGGGTTCGAGGAGTATCTTTGAAGTCTTAGAAGAGGAGCTGAAGATTAAAGTTGGAGAGACAACACCCGATGGGGAATTTACTTTAGAGGAGACAAGCTGTCTGGGAATATGCGATGAAGCCCCAGCAATGATGATTAATGAGAAAGTTTATAGCAATTTAACTCCCCAAAAAATCAAAGGAATTTTGAGGAAGTTGGGGGATAAAAAATGATAAAGGAATTAAAAAGTCCGATGCGAATTGTTCTCGATAATTGCGGTAAAATTAATCCAGAAAGTATTAGAGAATATATTGCTCAAGGTGGTTATAAAGCAATAGGTAAGGTTTTGCGGGAGATGAAGCCAGAAGAAGTTGTCAGCGAAATTAAGGCTTCGGGCTTACAGGGCCGTGGTGGAGCAGCATTTCCTACCGGTTTAAAATGGGAATTCACAGCCAAAGCAGAAGATACTCCCAAATATATTATCTGCAACGCTGATGAGGGAGAGCCGGGAACATTTAAAGATAGAGCAATTTTAGAAGGCGACCCTCATAAGATTATTGAGGGAGTAATAATCGCTGGGTACAGTGTTGGTGCTCATTATGGCTATATTTATATTCGTGGAGAATATCTTTTTTCCATCAATCTATTTCGCAAGGCAATCAAACAGGCTGAAGAGCGTGGATTCCTGGGTGAGAATATCCTTGGAAGTGGATTTGATTTCCAGATTGAGATTCATCAGGGGGCAGGCTCCTATGTTTGCGGAGAGGAGACTGCTTTAATGGATTCTCTGGAAGGTAAGCGCGGTAACCCTCGCTTTAAACCACCTTTCCCCCCAAGCAGTGGACTCTGGGAAAAACCAACGGTTATCAACAATGTAGAAACATTGGCTAATATCGCTCCTATTATCCTTAAAGGGGCAGACTGGTTCAGGAATTTTGGGACAAAGAAGTGTCCAGGAACAAAAGTCTATGCAATATCGGGGCATATCAAAGAGGTTGGTGTAGTTGAAGCTCCACTGGGCATTACTTTAAGGGAAATTATCACCGAGTATGCTCAAGGGATGAGAGAAGGTAAATTTAAGATGGCTCAAGTAGGAGGAACAGCAGGAGCTATCCTGGGTGAGGATATGCTTGATGTGCCTCTGGACTATACCTCTCTTAAGGAAAAAGGATTAGTTTTAGGTTCGGGAGCCATTCTGGCAATGGATGAGACTACTTGTTGTGTGGATATGCTTAAATGTTTCTTGAATTTCTTTGAACGTGAATCCTGTGGTAAGTGTATTCCCTGTCGAATAGGAACAGAAAAACTCCTGGAATTAACCACCGCTATTTCTCGAGGAGAAGGTAAGGAAGATGATATTAATTTAATGCTTCTGACAGCTGAAGTAATGCAAAAGACCTCTCTTTGTGCTCTTGGTCAATCACCAATTTTACCCATTTCTACAATTTTAAAGTATTTTAGAGAAGAATTTATTGAACATATAAAGGGAAGATGCCCTACAGGGGTTTGTAAAATATAAAAAATCCAAAAAGAAAAATAAAAAAGGAGGAAAAAGAAATGGGAACAGGAATAGATGATAGAACACCTGCAATGGTAGGAGAGTCTCTAATTAAGAAAATAGGGGTTAAAAAGGTAACTGCTCCCTGGTGGCAAAGTTTTATCCTGGGAATATTGGCAGGAGCTTTCATTGGATTCGGTGGAGAACTCTCAACAATGGTCACCCATGATGTAGCTAAATATCTGGGAGTCGGCTTTGCTAAGTTTTTAGGTGGGAGTGCCTTTAGTGTAGGCCTGATTTTAGTAGTTATCGCTGGCGCGGAACTCTTTACAGGAAACAATCTATTGACAATGTGTGCATTGGGTAGAAGAATATCTCTAAGAGAAATGATTGGAAGTTGGGGATGGATTTACCTGGCTAATTTTGTAGGCTCTATAATTTTAGTCTGGATTATGTATGGCTCAGGATTATGGAAAGTTGGAAATTTAGGCGTAGGAGCAAAGGCCTTAAGTATTGCCAACGCGAAAGTTAATCTCTCCTGGGTAGAAGCTTTCTGTCGAGGTATCGGTTGCAATTGGTTGGTCTGTTTAGCTGTCTGGATGGCTTTATCCAGCAGAAATGTCATTGGTAAAATTTTTGCCATATATTTTCCCATTATGGCTTTCGTTGCCTCTGGTTTTGAACACAGTGTTGCCAATATGTATTTTATCCCTCTGGGTCTCTATTTAAAGACAAAACCAGCAGTGGTTGCCGCAGCCAACTTAACAGGTAAATTAGATAATTTAACCTGGAGTGGTTTCTGGCTCAATAATGAAATCCCGGTAACCTTAGGAAACATTGTTGGAGGAGCTTTTTTTGTAGGCGTCCTTTACTGGCTTACCTATTGCAGAGAAAGTGATAAAAACAAAGCAAAATGACAGGTATAATTCTTGGCGGAGGAAAAAGCCGGCGGATGAAAAAAGAGAAAGCCTTGCTTGAAATTGGCAAAAAGCAGGCTATAGAGTTAATTATAGAAAAGCTAAAAGTTGTTTTTGATGATGTTCTTATAATCGGTAGCTCTTCCTTTAACTATCGATTTTCAGGGGTAAGAGCAAGAGAGGATATGGTCTCTGAAAAAGGGCCTTTAGGAGGAATTTATACAGGGCTATTGATATCCGAAAGTAAATATAATTTTATCTGTGCCTGCGATATGCCCTTTCTGAATGTGAACTTGCTCAGATTCATCATTTCAGAGGTAGATGATACTGATATTGTTATACCTGTGGTTAAAGGCTTTGTTGAACCTTTACATGCTATTTATTCCAAAAGGTGCCTGCCGGCCATAAAATCCCATTTAGAAGCCAAGGATTTAAAAGTAAAAAACTTCTTCCCCGAAGTTAAATGTAAATATCTACCCGAGGATAGGATAACAAAATATGACCCTCCCCTACTCTCTTTTTCCAACTTGAATACTCCCCAAATGTTGGAATTAGCAAAACAAGCTTACAGATAATCCTCGGATGATATGAAAGGATTACAGGACTAAAGACTTAAATTGTTAAATCCAGGTTGAATTCGGGTATTTTTAAAATAATTTTCTTTAAAGCCTGTGCAAAGTTAGTTTTTAAAAGTTTATCCATATCTCCTGTTGAGTCTTCAAGGTTTTTGTCGAAATCTATCTCACCTAAAAAAGGGACATCAAATATTTTTAGTTGGTCTTTCACAAATGAAGAGTTTGTAATCTTCATATTTTCAATGATACCTAAAATCGGGAGCTTCAGCTCTTTTAACATCCCCAATACCTTTTTAACGGTTTCTAAAGTCACTTTTGATTGAGTAGTAACTATAAGAAATTCAACTTTTTTCATTAGTCGGATTACATCTAAAGTTGCATCTCCTATACCCGGAGGCATATCAACAATTAAAAAATCTAACTGGCCCCAGCGAGTAATAGTTAATAGTTCTATTATAGCGTTTGAGATGTCAACACCTCTTAATGGTGATGGCTCATCACCAGCATAATAGATAATTGAGATAAACTTAATACCATAAATTTCAGGGGGGATAATTCCTTTTTCTTCTTTTGGGAAAACACCCTCTATGCCCAATATTATATGTGCAGAAGGACCCCAAAAATCTAAATCCAATAAACCAACTTTATACCCCAATTTTGATAAGGTTAATGCTAAGGTAGAGGCAACTGAGCTTTTACCAACGCCTCCTTTTCCACCTGAGATAGCAATCAATCTTTTTATCTCTTTTAATCTTTCCTCAACGATATTTAATCTCGGGTCCACACTAAATCACTTTACTCCCTCAATAGAATTTATCCATACCCCTCTTCCCTTTACAATTTCAAAGTCTGGACTTCCACATTCAGGGCATCTGAGATAAATATGGGCAACATCAGGGATGAAATGGATGAATTCAGCCTTATCTTTGTCTAATTTTTCTGTAAAATCACTAAAACCCCATCTGTGTCCACAGACTCGACATTGCAAGAGAGCCTTCTCTGTCTCGATTTTTATCTTCATCCTCATCATCTTTTTAAATTGAGCAATTTCTTTTAAAGCAAATTTAAAAATTTCTCTATCTATTTGTTGCAATTCACCCATCTTAATCTTAAGCTCGGTAATCCCTTTGAATTTTTCCTTTTTTTGATGTTCAATTGCAGTATAAATCACCGCTTGAGCCAATGCCCACTCGTGCATATCAATCACCTTTTATGCTGGTAGTTACTCCTCTTTTTTAGCATATCCGGGGAAGCTGATCCTCTATCAACATATCAAGTACCCGTTTTGTTCCAATGCTTGTCTCAAGATACACTTTTCCCGGAGAACGAGCCACAACTTCCCCTATTATGCTACTCTTTTTGCCCAGAGGGTGAGTGTGGAGAATTTGAAGAATCTGTTCTGCTTTTTCTGGTTCAACAAAAAAAAGAATTTTCCCCTCATTGGCAAGATATAGAGGGTCGATGCCCAAAAGCTCGCATAAAGCTGTAGTCTCTTCTCGGAAAGGAATATTTCTCTCCTGGAGCTTGATACCAAAACTCTGGTTCTGCACAATCTCATTTAAAACCCCTGCTACTCCTCCTCTTGTAGGATCTCTCATAAACTTGATGTTTCCCCAATACGGCTTTAGTTTTTCCACCATCTCGTAAAGGGGAGCACAATCACTACTTACAGATTCGGAAAATCCCAGCTCTTCACGCTCGGAAAGAACAGCCACGGAATGGTCTCCAACTGTCCCGTTTACTATTATCCGGTCACCAACCTCAACACGTTCAAGACTTAAGTTTATCCCTGAGGGAACAATTCCTATACCGCTGGTATTAATAAACATACCGTCGGCACTACCTTTTTCTACCACTTTTGTATCACCGGTTATCACACTAACTCCTGCATATCTTGCCGTTTTCTCAACAGAAGAGACGATTTTCTTGAGAGTTGATAGGGGTAATCCCTCCTCTATGATCAATCCGCAGGAGATAAAAATAGGTTTTGCCCCCATCACTGCAAGGTCATTTATAGTCCCGGATACAGATAATTTACCTATATCTCCGCCAGAGAAAAAAAGAGGCTTTATCACATAAGAATCGGTAGTAAAAGCAAACTTTGTTCTATTAACCTCAAATATTGCAGAATCGGTCAGGGGAGCAAGGAGAGGATTATTAAAACAGGGTAGCAAAATATCCTTTATAAGCTCTTGAGTTAGCTTTCCTCCATTTCCATGAGCTAAACTAATTACTTTTCTCATTTGACTGTTTTCCTTTTATATCCGAAGCGATAGTAGATATTACAAGCTCCTTCTATGGAAACCATACAGGGACCAAAAGGATGGGAGGGGCTGCAGATATCCCCGAATAGAGCACACTCCCGGGGTTCAATTAAACCTCGCAATACCTCACCACAACGGCAACCCTCCTTCCCCTCAGATGAGGTAACTTCAATAGGATAGCGAGTTTGAACATCGTACCAGGAATAATCCTCAGCTATACTAAGACCGCTCTGTCTAATTATCCCCATTCCTCTCCATTGAGAATCACTCACATTAAATACTTTTCTCATAAGACTTCCGGCTTTAAGGTTGCCTTCCGGAGTAACAACCCTTGTATATTCATTCTCTACCCTCGCTTCATCCCGGTAAATCTGGGAAATTAGAAGGTTTATTCCCTGAAGAATATCCAGCGGTTCAAAGCCTGCAACTACGCAAGGAATATTATAATCTCTGGCTAAAAACTCATAGGCTCTGCTCCCGGTAATCACACTCACATGGCCAGGGCAAAGAAAACCATCTATTTTTACCTCATCGGTCTCCACCAGAGCTTTCATTGCCGGAGGAATAAGTTTATGCCCACAAAGGACCATAAAGTTACCCATCCCTTCCTCCTTAGCTGCAGATATTGAAGCTGCTACAGTGGGAGCTGTCGTTTCAAAGCCAATTCCTAAAAAAATAACTTTTTCTTCAGGCAAGGATTTAGCTAATTTCAGGGCATCCATAGTAGAATAGACCACTTTTACCTTTCTTCCTCTCGATTTTTCCTCAATCAGACTTGATTTAGAACCAGGAACTCTCAACATATCTCCGAAGGTTGCTATTAAAAAGCCCTTACGCGCATAGGAACAGGCTTTATCTATATATTGATTGGGGGTGACGCAGACCGGACACCCGGGGCCGGATAAAAGTTTTATACTGGGAGGAATAAGCTCTTTTATCCCGTACTTGAGAATAGCCATCGCATGAGTCCCACACACCTCCATCAGTTTTATCTTCCTTCCCTCATCTTTAGCGATTCGAGCTATTCTACGAGCAAGCCTTTCGGCAAGCTTCTGGTCTCTGAACTCGGAAATATACTTCATAATCAATAGCTTACGGTGGACAAAAGCTCAAGTAGCTCCTCAGCTTCCTTTTCTTCAACCTTACTTATAGCGAATCCTGCATGAACAAGAACATAGTCTCCTACTCGGGCATCAGGCATAAGAGTAAGATTTACCTCTCTTTCGGTGCTCCCTATTTTAACCCTTCCTTTAATTCCCTCTTTTGAGGTTAACTTTACAGGAATTGCAAGACACATCCTTATCTATCCTTTCTTGAGGTAGTTTAACTCCCTTAATCATTAAATTCTAAACAAATTCAAAACATAATTATCCAGCCATAGATTTTCGCAAAGCTTATCTATTGCCGATAGTAAGGATAACTTAACTCACATTTCAAGGTCTGACCCCTGTCGGCAACTACGGCCTGCCCCAGAGAAATTCCCCCATCATTAGGAGGAACAAGGCTATGCAACAATACTTTAAAGCCTGAGGAGGTTAAAAGTGATGTGGCCTGTTTTAAAATTAAGCTATTCTGAAATACACCTCCGGACAGTGCTACTTCATTTAAATTCGAGTAACTTCTTAACAGCTGGCATACTTTCAAAATAATCTGACTCACCGTCCAGTGAAACCTGGTAGCGATAATTTCCGTGCTCTCTCCTTTTTTACGCTCTTCAACCACAGCCTTTACTATCGGTAAGGTATCTACAACAAATTCCTCTTTCCCTCCAGTAATCTGGAAAGGATAACTCTTTTCTCTTTTATCTTCAGCCAGCATTTCCAGCTCAATAGCAGCCTGTCCTTCATAGTTTATTTCTCCTCTTACTCCCAAAAGAGAAGAGACCGCATCAAATAATCTACCGGCTGAGGAGCTAAGAGGAGAATTTATCTCTTTGCGGATTAAACTTTGAATAATCTTAATTTTTTCAGATTTTACCAGAGCGGAAAGAATTTGACAAGCGATATTGCCACATTTATCGCCATAAATTTCATCTAGATAAGAAAGCCCCATTCTCCAGGGCTCCCTGATAGCCGCCGCTCCTCCTGGAAGGTGAACATATCTAAGATGAGCTGCCCGTTTGAATTCTCTCTGGTCAGCAAGTAAAAACTCACCCCCCCAAATAGTGCCATCACTACCAAACCCGCTACCATCAAATACCACTCCTATAACCTTTCTGTTAATCTGCTTTTCAGCTAAAAGGCTGGCTATATGTGCATGATGATGTTGTACTGAAATCAGAGGCAAAGAATTTTTTTTAGCGTATTCTCTTGCCAGGATAGTTGAAGCATAATCAGGATGCATATCGCAGGCTATAATTTGAGGCTGGCAATAAAAAATTTTTTTATAATGTTCTATTTCTTCCTCAAGAGCTGATAGCGCTTCCAGATTTTCCAGATCACCAATATGATGGGAAAGGATACCGTAGCTTCCCCTCAAAAGACAGAAGGTATTTTTCAGATGTCCTCCTGTAGCTAATACACACTTTTTAGCTTTAACATTTATCTTCAGAGGCTGAGGAGCATAACCACGAGACCTACGGATGAGCACAGGTTTCCCTTCTACTATTCTACCCACAGAATCATCCACTCTAATTTGAATCTCCCTATTATGAACAAGAAAGGCAGCAGCAATCTTACCTAATCTATTAAGTGCATCCTCATTCTTATAGGCAATGGGTTCCTCTCTTATATTTCCACTGGTCATAATAAGTGGAACCCTCACTTCTTCTAAAAGAAGATAATGCAAAGGAGTGTAAGGCAACATCACTCCCAGGTATCTATTTTTAGGGGCAATTTCCTGAGGTAGTATGTTTTTATCTTTTCTTTCCAGAAGAACGATAGGCCTGCGAGGAGATAAAAGAAACTCCTCCTCCTCACCCCCTACTTTACAAAACTTTTTAACCTGCTGTATATTTAGCATCATCAGAGCAAAAGGTTTGTCTACACGTTTTTTCCTTTCTCTCAGCTGAATAATTATCTTACGCTGGGTAGCATCACAGGCAAGATGATATCCTCCCATCCCTTTAACTGCAACTATCTTTCCTTTTTTTATTAACTCGGCAGCAGTCAAAATAGCATCATCAACTTTAATGCTTCTACCTTCCCTGTCAAATAGCCTCACTCTGGGACCGCACCTCCAGCAGGCATTTGGCTGAGCATGAAATCTTCGATTAGAAGGGTTGTGGTATTCGGATTCGCAATCCCCGCACATCTTAAATTTGCTCATAGTCGTGCGCTCTCTATCGTAAGGAATGTCTTTTATTATGGTGAATCGGGGACCACAATTGGTACAATTAATAAAGGGATAGCGGTAGCGTCTGTCCTCAGGATCAAATAACTCCCTGAGGCAATCATCGCAAGTGCTAATATCAGGTGAGATAGGAAGGAAGCTCTCTTCCTCTTTGTGAGAGGATTTAATCTTAAACTCTTTATAACCGGCAAGAGGAAACTCCCGCCAGTCAATTTTCTCAATTACAGCAAGAGGTGGAGATTTAGCATAAATATCCTCCAAAAATACCTTTATATTTTCCTTTTTCCCCTCTACCTCTATCTTAACTCCCCTGGTATTGTTAAGAACATATCCGGAGAGGAGATGACTTTTAGCCAGATTATATATAAAAGGACGAAAACCCACTCCCTGGACTATACCCTTTATTTGAATAAACATCCTCTGTTTTTCTGACTTAGCTGATAACTTATTCATATTAATCTATGTGAACTTTAAAAAGCTTCTCTCAGCCAGTTATCTCTCACCCATTCAACGATTTCCTTCTTTACTTTTTTCGCCGCTTGCAAAACCGGAGGAGAAAGATCATTTCCTGTTAAGTTAGGACCGGGCTGGATGGCAAAAATGATTATCTTAGGCAAAGATATACCCAAGGTCCTGGCTAACTCAAGAATTTTTAAAAAATCCTGCTGGTGAAGGGAAACTTCTCCTCTTCTCTTCCTTGATCTTGCTTCTTCAGGGGTAAAACGTCTTATACTTCCTGGAAGAAGATCCATATAAGCAGCATCTACAACTAAGCATTCCTTTCTCCCCTCTATCAGCCAGATTATTCCCATTCCAGGAGTGTTTGCTTCAATTACTTGAATCTCCTTGTGAGAGATTATCTCTTTTAATCCCCAAATTACGTGAATACCCAATCCCTCATCACCTAATAGATAATTGCCCAATCCTACAATAGCAAAAGAAGCTCTTTGATTATTTAACGAATTGGACATCTAAGTAATGAGTAGAGCAGGAGATACAAGGGTCGTAAGCCCGTACTAACATCTCCAGAGTAAGCTCTATCTTCTTCTCATCTAAATCTAAGATTGAGGAGACTAATTTTTCCATATCCTTTTGGACATTGGCATGATTCTGGTTAGTAGGAATTACACAGTTGGCTTTAATGCAGCTTCCGGAACTATCATATTGGTAGTCGTGGAACAATATTCCCCTCGGGGCTTCTACCGCTCCAACCCCTCTTCCCTCTTTAAGCTTGATGGAGGAATCTTTCTCGGGCACTATTTCCTCTTTTATACCCTCATCCAGCACCTGGTCAATAAGATTGATCGAGTCCTCAGCATTGTGGACACATTCCACCAATTGGGCGATACTGTTCATATAAGGATTGGTGCATAGGGGTTTCAATCCAAATAAATCAGCCACCTGCTTAGCTTTCGGTGAAAGTTTCTCATAATTTAGGTTAAAGCGGGCAAGAGCACCAACCATATAGGAGGAGCGACTATGTTTGGTGTATTTAGCTGTAGACTGGGGAACTACATACTCATTGGTGACCTGAAGATAATTTTCTACCCCTGTTTTCCCTGTATCGGTAGAGCCAATATCTCCCTCATACAGAGCATATTCTTGACCGTTGGTTAAAGCGATATATTCAGTCTCGCGATGAAAATTGGGGATACAGGAGATGAGGTTCTTAGAAAAATCTGCCAGAGCCTGAAGGTCATCTAAAGCAGAGGAAAACTTATCTCTGAGAACTTTGAGTTCTTTTTCAGAGGGAAGAGCACAAAATCCTCCCACCACACACCTTACTGGATGAGTTGTTCGTCCTCCTAATATGTCACAGACCTCGTTTGATGCACGGTGAACCCTGATTACTGTTAAAAGTTCCTGCTTATGAGTAGAAGCAAGAGGAATTACGCTACCCACCCCTAAAAGATCTGGCAAAGCAAGGTAACCAACATGGAGAATATGACTCTGTATGTTTTCTGCGTGTAGTAGAATCTTCCGTAACTTTAAACTCTGTTCGGAGATTTCTATTCCCAAAGCGGCCTCGGTAGTTTTAAGGGAAGCAAAAGTATGAGCAATGGAACAGATACCACAAATTCGGGAAGTAATATGCGCAAGCTCATACCACTTCCTTCCTACTACCATCGCCTCAAAAAAGCGGGGAGCTTCTGGTACTTCCCACCTGCACTCCTCTATTTTACCATTACTAACATTTACTTTTATATTCCCATGACCTTCCACCCGGGTTAGATGATGAACATCAATAGAGATATCTTTATTTTGTCGAGTAGACATCTTTTATAACCTCCTTGGGTTAATTAATGTCCCTCACAGAACCGGACTTGAGGCTTTTCCTCATCCGGCTCTTCAGGAACACATCCTCAATGCGAGGATAGAGTATAAGTC